>NZ_JBJPHT010000007.1:0-209896 GCF_052939475.1 Phormidesmis sp. 146-20 | reverse complement strand
TAGTTCATTAGATCTCAACTTCTGACCTTTGACACAATTTATTTTACAATCCCCGATCCGAATGCAGCCGTTGTTTACTCGATTCTGCTGCCCGATCGCCTGGCAATCATTCTGTCGCGACCGGGGCAACCGCTTCGTTACTATACTCCTTCTGCACCCTCTGATGCTAGTACGATCGAGAAGGCATTTGATGATCTCTTTGCAACCCTCAACCCATTTATTGCAACCTCAGATCCGCTCCGCCCAAATCGGCAACTCTATGATTTATTGATTCGTCCTATTGCTAAAGATCTCGCTCAGAGTCAGGTCAAAACTCTGGTGTTTGTTCTAGATGGTGTCTTGCGAGGGGTTCCGATCGCAGCCTTATACGATGGTCAACAATATCTAGTAGAACAATACAGCATTGCTCTATCTCCTGGTTTGCAACTCTTACCTCCGCGTTGGCAACGTCGCTCTTCAGGCGCAGCAGTGCCTTCAAACCAGTTGCAAACCCTGGCAGGAGGAGTATCTGAAGCTCGTCAAGGATTTTCGCCTCTCCCCGGTGTGGTCAAAGAAATGGAGCAAATTTCCACGTTGGTTCCGACAAACGTTTTGCTAAACCAGTCCTTTACGCGCACCCAGCTTGAAGGTCAAGTCGAGTCGGTTCCGTTTCCGATCGTGCATCTTGCCACACATGGTCAGTTTTCGTCTGAGGCAGAGAAGACCTTCCTATTGACCTGGGATGGACGAATTAATGTGAAAGAGTTTGATCAACTTCTAGAAGGTCGCAATCGCCGCGATCGCAGCCCGATCGAACTGTTAATTTTAAGTGCTTGTCAGACTGCGACGGGAGACAAACGAGCGGCTTTGGGACTTGCAGGAGTAGCAGTTCGCTCTGGGGCACGCAGTACGATCGCAACCCTTTGGTCAGTTCAAGATAACTCAACGGCGATTCTCATGGCGCAACTCTATGAGGAACTGCGTCAGCCTGGAATGACAATAGCCGAGGCACTGCGTCAGGCACAATTGAAGGTGTTGCGAGGTTCTGGAGAACCCGCTTCGCGAACGCCAGACTACCAACAGCCTTTCTACTGGGCACCGTTTGTCTTGGTGGGCAACTGGCAGTAAGGGCATTGCTCCAAGAAATGGGAGCTAAAGACTAAGCTCTGGCTCCCTGACAATCTTGCGTCAGCCTCGGCATTGGGATGTTTTTAGGGAAGTTCTTTGAGGCGAATATTCCGAAATTGCACGATTTCTGTGTGGCACTGTAAAGCTAGATAGCCTTCTGTCAAACGGGGTGCGGCAATGTTCGTTCTCGATACTTCAGTGCCATTAAGAGAGACAACGATCGAACTGTCTTGCGCTGTAATCTCGAACACGTTCCACGGTCCATCGAGTGTAAATCTCGGACGGATTACCTTACTCATTCCTTGTGTAGCAGGAGCAAGGGTATAAATCGCACCTGTTTTCTCCCGAAATCCACCAAAGACGGATCGAGGATTTCTGGCAGTCTCGTCTATCTGCACTTCTGTACATTGATCATAGAAGGAGGGATCAAGATTTCTTCCGGCAGGATCAGGAATGCGGAGAAAGATTCCAGAGTTCGCCCGAATCGAAAAAGCCTTCCACTCTAGACGCAGAATAAAATTTTTGAATGGTTTGAGTGGGTAATAGAGTAAGCCCAAACCACCCCCTCCTGCTTGCCCTGCTTCAATAATCGGAGGCTGTCCTGAAAGGACTAAAGGTGTAAAGTTAGGTGCCCCGACGGAACGCCAGGCTCCATCGAAACTGCCGTTAAACAGAGACTGAAAACCAGCATCCCCATCCGCAAAGGGCTTCTCCTCTTGATACCGTTTGGTGATACCCAGGGCAACCTTACGAGCAAGCGCCAACCCAGTGGGGACTGGATTTGCAGAACCAGCCGTGGGGAACAAAGCTTGATCAGCGCAATAGGCATTCGCAACATGATGGAAACGCCCATGCACATCGGTTACAGAGGTCTCTGGGTCATCTCCCATCCAGAGGGTGCCGCACTCGTGATAAGTGGTCCCCATGCCATCTTCGATCGCGGAAACGAGATGGATGTTGGAGTTAGCACCCTTACTCTCTGTTTGCCCAACCTCTTCAACTGAAACATCGGCTAAACGAGCGATAAACCTGAACGCGGCTGCTCTCTGGGCACGACGAAGTGCTAATGCTTCTGGTGTTTCGACAAGTTGAACAAACCCTTCTGGATTGTCAAACCGATCGCGGATTGAAGGGCTGATATCCATCCAACTGGTGGTTCCACTGCGTTGCCCTCCAACCTCTACGGGTGCTTCCCGATCGCCGAAATCTTCCCCACAGGTTCGTATCCCAACGGTGATCCATTCATTGGCATCTGGTTCGCCTTCCAGTTGTCTGATCTTTTCCAGCAGATCATCTCGATCGGGAATGAGTTGGTAAAGTGATGCTTCCGCACTTCCCCCGCCATTGGGAACGGCATAGAATTGCAAGTGAAAGCGTCCAGTGAGACCCTTTGGTCCGAGGTTGGTTGCAGTTCCCTCAATGTGTAGCGCTGCCTGTTGTAAAACATCACTCCCACCACTCTTTAAGATGTCCTTCAATTGCTGGATATTGCCGCTCTCGTCTTTATATTCCAAACTCTCTAGATGAGTTCGACGGATTTTCCAGACATAGTTCCCTCGGATGTGAACCATCAGGTTCGCTCCCATGCGTTCCTTGGTCAGTAACGAGGGGCGAGGAAACGAGTTCAGCGCGATTCGAGTTGAATTAATACAGTTCGCTGCTAACACAACCATCCCTTGTTCTGGGAGTGAGATGTTCCGAACGACCTCGCCTGTACCAACAGGGTCGTTGACGGCAATCCTCACACTGCGGACAACTCCTTCTTGGGTTTCTAAATTTAGAACCGTCACGTTGGGCACTAAAAATAGATAGCGATTTTGATCATTGTTGTCTGAGTTTCCAATATCCTGCCGAATTGCACTTAATAGACCGGGCAAACTGCTATATTTATCCGGGCTAAACAAACCGGATAATTCAGCTTCAACTTTGACGGCAATCGGAGGTTGCAGCACACGATCGATAGAATACTGATCGGGTAGATAGGAGAATGGCGTGACTTCTTCAGCACGAGCACGTTTCAAGAGGGCTTCATACAGCAGCCCGTAGATAAAATCTTTCTCTTTCCCACCTCGATCGAGATCGTAATCTGCTCCAATGTCTTGGCTGACGAAATGATAGCCCTGTTCGCTGTTGAGGAAATCAGAGACTGATGGGGACCATAGAGCCAAATCAGCAGCAGTCAAAGAAGGTGCCCACCCTCCCCAAAAAAGACTTTTCCCTCCCACACAGCGATGATGAGGACGGAATTTTCCACCAAAGTCGCGGCGATCGAATTCGTTCCCATCCTCTCTTTCAGGTGTACCATCTGCCGTTAGGATGCGGTACTGTCCTTCTGGAAGAAGCGGTGCAAGTGGTAATCCATAAAGTCCCCCCAATCCAAGGGGTAGGTTTTGGAAGTGTTCGGGAATGAGAAACGGACCTTCTTGGAGGACGAGAATTTTCGGGCGAGGACGACCCCCTCCAAGATTTTTTGTTTTGTTAAAGAGGTCGGTTGCACAATATGCGCCATACATTCCTGCACCAACAACAATAATGTCAAAACCACCTGGCGCGGCAGCTAGAGCTTCATCCAGGGTATTGCAAACAAATCTGGAAAGAGCATCACGAGTGAATGATGTGTCCTGGATACCCCCAATGGTTGGAACAGGTAGCGTGGTTAGTTTTTGCAATGGCATAGTCGGGTTTCCTTGTTGTAGATTAGACAACTCATACCGATTCGGAATTTGGAATTCGCACTTTGGAATTGGAGAAGCGTGATTTATCTACAGTTCAGCGGTTTGACCTGTAGTGGCTGTTCAGAAAATTAGTATCACTACCGGAAATACTGCGATCGTATCAACACTTGAGTTTCAACTGAGTTTCAACAGTTCACGCGATGTGCATCTAGCATCGTCCTATGGGAATTTCTGAGCAAGAATTTCTGAGCAACAATTTAGTTACACACCGCGTAAAGTTTGTAGTTGCCATTCAATTCTTAGTCATTGTTTCATGGCAGTCAGGGAATAAAAATTTCCAACCCAGGTTCAAGAACAGTCGGGTCGGGTCCTATCCTGTCTCGATTCGCCTCGTAAATCTCCAGGAACCGGTTGCCATCTTGATAAGCTCTCTCAGCAATCAAAAACAAAAAGTCACCTGGTCGCACAATATAGTTTTCACCTGGTTGTGGCTCGATGTTCTCCCGTAGGATGGGAATGTAAAGTATTTGCCCAGGTAAGATCCGATTACGGTCAGGTCCAATCACATTTTTGTTGGCTTCATAGATAAGGTTGAAAACACTGCCATCTCCATAAGCTCTCTCAGCGATCGCAAATAGACCGCCACGGTCACTTGGTTGCACAACGTATGTTCTGCTAGGGGTGGGTTGTGAAATTTGCGGCGGGGGAAAATTTTGAGGTAGGGTGGGCAAATTCTTGAGGAAACTGATACTTGGCGAGAAGAAGTACTCACCACCCTTCAGGGTGACAAAGTTGCCAAAGTTCACATCGACTTCCTTGGTTGGTTGATCCCGCTCTTTTATCCAGTTTTTAGGGGGTTGCGGCACTTCTCCAATCACAGGGTCACGTTGATCGGGTTGGCTGTGACCGCTGACTGCATCCAATCCAACTCTGTCGTAATTTTTATTTTCTGCATTGGACATAGCGGGTTCAAGGAATCTGGGATGGTTGCTCCAGAACCGTTGTATAAACTCAAACTGTTCCCAGATATCGGATTGGTAGCACATAAATAGCAGCCCAACACCACCTGTAGGTAGGTTATTGAGGTCGCCAGAAAAATCGCTGAATTGTCCGTAGGTCATGCCGCGTCGCGCAATCCGATGTCCAAGCTCTTCCGCATCGTTCTGAGCAAAGGGTCCACCTTTTCTAACTGATTCTAGTCGGGGATTGGTTTTACGAATATGAGCCTGGAAGGGGCATTTTAGTCCAACACGATCGTCAGAATAGTCAAAGTCATTTAAGTTAGTCCCTCCAGCATTGGGTTCGATGACCAGTGGAGTCCCATCTTCAAAGCGCCCTACCGCCATTGCACCAGCCTGCTGAGCAGAAATCCCTAATGCTTGCCCCAAAGCTGCTTCAGCTTTCTTGAAGCCTTGAACATTTTGCTCAAGTTTGCGAAAGACAAGAAAACTCCCAAAGCTAACATTCTCAGTACCAAGGGGATCTGGAACCAGGACAAGATTGAGTGGAGCACTAAAAAGCTTCTTGGCAGTTGCCTCTGCTTTCGATAAATCTTTCTTGAGGAAGAGCGGTTGAGCAATATCATCTACAAACCCAAAATGCTCAAGCACACGCTCCTTAGGACTATTTGGAAACTTTTGACGTTTCGTCTGCGATCGCTCGATCGCGGCTACTGTGGTAATATCTTTCAGATTTTGAATCACCTCTGATTCTTTGTTGCTCAAAGCTGTTTCATTGTTCGCCGCCAGAATGATTAAAGCATCAATTTCTGTTTGAAATCCTGGCTCCCAAGCACTAACAGGTGAGTCAAGAAGTGCATACTGTCGCGTTTTCATCCCGTCTTGGAAGACATCAGCGTAGTCATTGCCGAGGTTAGTTAGGTTAGGTCTGGCTCGATTCCGAAGATTGACACCTTTGGGTTGCCTGGAATCGGGAAAACCTAGTTTTTCATAGCCAGAGGAAGATAAAGAGAAGTGGACAAATACGCCACCGTCAATCCTCTTACCCCTCCAAGCATCCGCATCATCTGACTGCTTCTTGGCTGATGTGATTTCTGCGGCGAATTGGGCAATCCCTTGCCTGAGTGCAGCAAGTTGGCTTCTGTTTTCTCTCGTATCCGGAAAAGTCAAGAAAATTTGTACAGAGTTGTTTCTGCCATGCCCTTTGAGAATGTTACCTTGCAAGTCTTGAAGCACGTCTTGATACTGCTGTTCAGTGTGGTCGATCGGTCCTTTGTTGAGGTCCAGGGTCATAGTCTACTCCTTCAATTATTGAGATGTTAGTATTGAGTGATTTCTCTGGAAAGGGGCAATTTCAGCAAAAACCGGAACGATTAAGAATAGAGGAATGTAGCAGATAAGGCATGAGTCTTGTGTGATGGCGCATCATTCAGCTATCGAGCTTAGTATTAACTTTTAATTCACGGATAACCAGGCAAAATCGATCAGTGAACCCGCAACTTATGTGATTTGCTCGAAATTCATTGCACGCTTAACGATCAGAAGCTTTTCAATGAATCGCAAGTTAGGGATTGAGTGGCTGATATTAGCTGGTGCAAATACAAAGCATCAGACAAGATTGAAATAGTCGTTTGGGTTAGCGATCACTCTTATTTATGAATCTGCTACACGTGCTGAGGCTACATGAGCAATCGGTTTGGCTTGATGGCTTCAATCGTGAATACGAATTGAACAGCAAGCGCGATCGCAGTTACGCTTTGAGCAATTGTTGCAATTAATAGAACAGAAACAACAATCTGTTCGCTATTTTGATTAATGTCCGATTTTAGGAACTAGCTTGTCGCAGTTCCGTAATTCAGTTTTCAATTGCACTAACAAATTGAGCAGGTTGCCTTCCACATAGGTTGGTTCTAGTGAAACTTCTGTTTCTTGCTGCTTGAGAAGTGCTTGTAGCTGTTGCTCGATCCCTTGCTGATGAGAAAAACTTGCCGACAGCCGCGCGATCACAGGCTGAATAATTAACCGCTTTTGGGCTTCCTGAATGTATTCTTTAGCTTGTTGCTTCATCAGAGTATGAGTTTTAAGTCGATCGAGATCTTGCATCTCGATTTCATGACAGACTTGTTGAACAAGTCGCTCGGTCAGATAGTCGATCACAATCGGTTGCAGTGAAAACTGTTCTCCATTTTTTTCAATCCACGATCGTCGCATCAGCGAATGGAGCATTTCTGGTAAGGCTCGTTTGCTAACCTGGTTGACGATATCCTCGTCTAACTCTGCAAGGGAGACAGGTTCTCGATCAATTGCCAGCCAGTACATTACGTCTTGCTCAATGTTTGACAACCGCTCAAACTGTCGCTCTAGTAAATCTCGAATGTCGTCAAAGACGAGAACGCCTTGATGCACAAATTTCAAAACCTCTTCAAGTCTGCCGTTAAATAATTCTTGAGTTGCGACAGCTACAAGCTTGAGGGCTAGTGGATTTCCACCATAATGTTCGATAAGATGATTCCACTGTGCCTCGGTGCCTGTAAATTCACCGTGATGCCGGAACAATTTCTGTCCTTCAGCGGTGTTAAGTCCAGTTAAGCGCAAATCACGCACCTGCGATCGCTCTCCCGTCAGTAATGCGATTTCTTTAGGCTTTTCCCGCCCCGTGAGAATAATACAGCTTTGGTGTGGGACTTCACCCAACATGCGAAACAGTTGCCCATACGCCTCATAACCAGGGCAATATTGCCCCATCCGTTTTGTATTGCTCAAAATCGACTCTACATTATCTAGAATGAGCAGACACCGAGTCGTCTGCAAGCACTGCATCAAGCAAGACAATTTGCCTTCTATACTTACAGGAATGGAATCATGATTTTGTGGCTGTAACAAAGATAGTAGGATACCTTCAACAAAGTCCCCCAAAGCAGGAGCATTTTGCAGCGATCGCCAGACAACATTCTCAAACTGATCTTGAATTTGGAGTGCCAGTTTCATAGCCAGGGTAGTTTTTCCAATTCCACCCATTCCTAGCAAGGTAATGAAGCGGCAACGCTCCAGACAAATCCATTGATACAATTGAGCTAATTCTGCCTCTCGACCATAGAACACAGATACATCGATCGCTTTACTCCAATCTGGTTGCTGTATGGGGTCTGCCTCATCCAGCCCAATCGGTCGCACACAATCTTCTGGATCAAGTTGCAAACCAAAGCTACGCATCAAGTATTCGATCGACAGCCTATCAACGGCTTTCTCACGTTTCAGAATTCGGGCAACGGTGTGGATCGATAACCCAGCGCGATCGCTTAGTTGTTCTTGGGTAAAGCGTCGCCCCCAATTATCTGCTACTGCTACTTCCTGCATCGCTTGTTGTAACTTGAGCCAGCCATGAGATGTTAGAATCACCCCTCGTTCAGCCCGCTTAGTAGAAGATGCTGAAGACATAAATGCACCCCATTGCTATAGTTCCTCACATACTTACAAGACACCTCTGTTGCGATCGCTGTTGAACTCGTATTGGTGATGTTTACCCCCGAATCTGAGCCATCATGGCTGCATCATCCCAATACGAAGAGACTTGCTGAATCTTTCCAGACTCGTGCATTTCAAACACACTAATTCCTTCAGCAATGCCCTGCTTCCCGCTCTTTCCCAACCCTCGCATTGTCCATTTCACTGCTGCTCCATTGTCTGCAATGAAGATGTGATCCTGAGAAAGCTCCAACTTCTCAAACGCCATTGAGAGCAGTCCAAAGAAGGCTTGAGCATTCTCACGCGCTTTACTGGGTGGATTGCCAACCGGATCATAGATAACTGCATCTTCCGTAAAGTTTTCCGACCATCCTGCTATATCCATTGATTGAAGACTTGAAAAGTAGGATGTAACTAAATTCTGAATCAATTCAGGTGACATTGAAATTCTTCTCCACAGTGGTAATTTGATAATTGTAAGCCATTCTTAATTATGGTGATTTTGAACTATCCTGCTAGACTTCTAAGATACTGACTGCCCACGATCGCTTGCCCAACGAGATCGATCGGTAACTGTGGGATATCCAGAAGCTTTGCAGGTAAAGGAGCGACACCAGAGAGCCAGCCGCGGCTTGCTGTGCCAAAAATCCCTAGCAACAGCGCTCCTTTTACCTGCCGAACCGTCAGGATTGCTGTCAGCAAGATCCCAGCGATCGCAATCAAGGTGGTGGGCTGTCTTAAAGAGCCTAAAGCAGTCGTCGTTGCAGTGCCAGTGACAATGATGCCTGCTCCCAAACTTGGAGGCGCGACCTTGCCAGAGAGCGCAATGTAAGAGAGAAATAAGCCTAAGCCAACTACCATTGCCATCATGAGCGCAATTTTTGACTTATTCATAAGAAATGACAGTGTAGTAGAAGTGGAGTTTTGCTCTGTTTAATGCCATTGATCTAAATCGGTTGAGAGTTGCATGAAAGCATCATGTCCGTAGAAGTTGATCTTTCCAGGTAGCGCGAGCGGGCTATCTTGATTTGCTTTCACGCTTTTGTTTACTTGCTTATCATCTTGACGTTCCCCCTAAGATTTTGAAATCTATAAATCTCATACAAAATCTCATAGTCAAACTCATTAAAAACAATAGTCCGGACAGTTTTTTGAACGACTCCAAAAGGCTTTCAGGAAGTACAGTTCCAGCATTGAGCTATTTTTCAAAGTTGGCTCTATTCCTGACTTTGAAAATAAGATCCTGTCCCACGAGCGAATCAGGGTTTGAACCTGAAAATCTGCTCAAAATTTGTCCGAAGTATTGTAAAAATAATGTTTTAAGTCATAAATATTACCTGTGTTGACAATCTCGATCAAATCTGCTTAAATCACCGCAAAAAGGACATTGAAATCGCGATCGCAGCTCTAATGTCCCGTTGAAGCACATCATTGAGGATGCACTATGGTTCGGTTTTGGATGCTGGGATTGGGGCTAGTGAGCGGATTTGGGCTGAGCAATCGCGCTTTCGCTCAAGTTGTGCCGGATCAGACCTTGCCTGTGGGAGAGCGATCTGTGGTAACAGATATCTCTTCGAGATCGCAAGTCTCCGGCGATCTTAATTCTCAAATCAACGGCGGCGCAATTCGAGAAACCAACTTATTTCATAGCTTTCAACAGTTCTCTATCCCTACGGGCGGCGGTGCTTCGTTTAACAATCCAGCAAACATTACGAACATTCTCACTCGTGTCACTGGAAGTAATGTTCCTAACATTGATGGATTGATTCGGGCAAATGGAACTGCAAATCTATTCTTAATCAATCCAAACGGGATTGTATTTGGTGCAAATGCTCGATTAGAACTTGGCGGCTCATTTCTCGCGAGTACAGCAGAGGGTCTAAAGTTTGACAATGAATTTAAGTTTAGTGCAACGTCTTTTCAAAGGTGGCTCTGTACAATGCCCGGAGGTGCTGGGTGTCGTGTAACTTTTTAGCACCTTAAGGGACAAGTAGATTTTCTGTCGAGTCCCTCTAATCCTGTTCTTGTGATATGGAGCGGTAAAAAAATAGGAAACACCAGAGAAACTGAAAAAAGAGTACGATTGCTGGCTCGAAAGGAAAGAGTGGAGACATCGTGATTAACGCACGATCGCTTTCCCTGATCAACTCACCAGTATCAGCTAGTACCTTGGGTGAAGGAACAAGCGGAAATCTGACCGTGAAAGCCACGGACTTGATACAACTCATTGGAATATCAGCAGATGATGAGTTTCCCGGCGGCTTGTATACTCAAACTCGAAGTCGTGGCGATGCAGGGAATTTAAGCATTGAAACGGGAAATTTAATCGTCCGCAATGGGGCGCAAGTATCATCTGGTAATCGTGGTGGTAGTGGAGCGGGCGGGAATTTAACCGTGAATGCCGCAGACTCGATACAAGTCGTTGGAGCCTCAAGAGATGGTCAAAATCCCAGCCGCTTGACCGCAAGAACAACGGATAGCGGCAACGCTGGAGATATAACGCTGAAAACAAGGCAACTCGTGATTGAGGACGGGGGACAGGTTTCTAGTCAACAGACGACCGAAACTGCAACCGGAAGCGTCGGGAATATTCGCATTGAAGTGGAATCGCTCTCGGTAGGAAACAATGCAAGTATCACTGTCGAAGATTGAACAACGACTGTAGCTCCTCAAAGAACCGCATCCGTTGGCAATATCAACATTCAGAGCAACTCTGTGAAAGTCGATCGCGGACTCATCTCTGCCGAAACCGCTAGTACCGATGGCGGCAACATTGATCTCGGTGTGCAAGATATATTGCTGTTACGGAACGGTGCCCTTGTCTCGACCAATGCGGGAACGGCTCAAGCAGGCGGCAATGGCGGCAACATCACATTTAACGGTGACTTCATTGTGGCTGTGCCGCAAGAAAACAGTAATATCTCAGCGAATGCCTTCTCAGGACGGGGAGGCAATGTGAGGATCACCACGCAAGGACTCTTTGGAATTGAGCCTCGTTCAGCAGAAACAGCCTTGAGCGACATTACTGCGAGTTCTCAATTTGGCATCAGTGGCACGATCGCGCTGAATACCCCGGATGTTGATCCGAGTCGAGGCTTAGTGCAGTTAGCCACAGAGCTGCAAGACACGAGCGGATTGATTGCCAGCGGTTGTCCAGCAGATGAAGGTAATTCGTTTTCGATTGCTGGGAACGGCGGATTACCAGAAGACCCACGACAGCCATTGATGGGCAACGGAGTTTGGCTAGACGATCGAACACCCAATCAACCCCAAACTTCAGAACCTCAAACCCCGACTACAATTGCTCCGCAAGCTTCCGAAAAAATCGTAGAAGCACAAGGATGGATTCGCGTTTACCCCGAAGGGGGAACTGCTTCGCAACGCAACGGACAAGTTACGCTGGTCGCTACTCATCCAAGCGGCATGACCCAAATCTCCCAGCCGCTTCTCTGTTCTTTACTCAAAAACGATCGCTAGATAGTGAAAACTATTTCATCCGATTCTTCTTTGCTCAAACTAGCAAAATTCGGTAAAATTACTACATAGTCGGTGTTAGAGGTAGATAAACTCAGTTGAAGGCAAGACTATGACCCAAGCCAAGCTACGATTCAAAACGATCGATGAGTATCTCGATTATGATGACGGAACCGATACTCGATATGAATTAGTCAATGGGGAGTTAGTTGCTTTGCCTTCTGAAGATCCGATTAACTCCACGATCGCGACTGTACTAGTCGTCGCCTTATCTATGTCAGGCATTCGTCCTCGTTGTCTCGCGATCGGTCATCAGATTGAAGTTGAATCTGCTGAAGTTTCGGCAAGACAGCCCGATCTCGTTGTCCACTCTGAAGAATCACTCCGAGCGGTGTTATCCGGGGAGCGGCTCATCCGGTTCGGAATGCCTGCTCCGTTGCTGGTGGTTGAAGTCGTATCTCCTGGCAGTCCGAGCAGTAAAAACTATCAGCGCGACTACATAGAAAAGCCAAGAGAATATTCAGCACGAGGCATTCCTGAACTATGGCAGATTGATCCGAGTCGATCGGTTGTGAATGTGCTGCAACTGGTGAACGGTGCTTATCAATCCTGTCCATTTGGGGGTGACGATCCGATCGTGTCGCCGCAATTCCCGACACTACAATTAACCGCAGCACAAATTCTAGCCGCGCAGCTTTAGGAGTCCGGCTGGATCAAGCATCCTTCTAATTTGCTTAGTAGACGAGACAACTCGATCGATTTTGTGTCGTAGTCGTCGCAGCCTGCTGCCAGTGCTTTCTCACGATCGCCGATCGCATACTGACGAAAAAAGGAAACCTTCAGACTCAGCAATCGATCCCACACTGTTCCTTGAATCGAGGAGTTGGCGAAGGTATCCAGTCGGATCAAGGCAAATCCTTGCGTCAATTGGAAGAGCGTACTGCCAAAGGCGGTTGCCAACAGAACACCACCCCTACCCGTCTAATCAACTGTGCGATCGCTCATGTCAGCAGAGTCGAGTGTGCGCTTCCGGTGCGTGAACAAAGCGAGGGACTTTAGAACACACTCTAGACTTCTAAGACTGCAAAGCGATTAGCAGAAAGTAAGCGACTGAAATTCCCGCAAGTATCAAGCTTGATTTCGACACGGGTTGCTTCTTGCCCTGAGTCATCTTGATCGCAGCATCCGCAATAAAACCCACTGCCATCCCATCTGCAACCGAAAACGTTAGCGGCATAATCAAGATTACTAGAAAAGCAGGAATCGCTTCAGCTAAGTTATTCCAGTCGATCGCCCGAACACCACTCATCATCAAGACCCCAATCATAATGAGAATCGGTGCAGTTGCAAACGCAGGAATCGCCGCGAACAGTGGCGCGAACCAGGCTGAGACAAGAAACAATATCGCAACCACGATCGCTACAAAACCACTGCGTCCCCCTTCAAAGATACCGGAGGCAGACTCAAGATAAGGAATCGCTGGCACACCGCCGAAGAACGCTCCAGAGACAGTGCCGAGAGAGTTTGAGAGTAGGGCTTGCTTTGAGCGGTGCAGTTCTCCATCAGGCTTCACACGGTTTAGCTGTTGTCCCAAAACATTGAGCGAACTAATCGTATCTGCAAAACAAACAAACAGCAGCATGAACACAGCAGTCACAAAGTTTCCGAGTTGTGACCAGGTAAGATACTGACTACCCACGATCGCTTGCCCAACAAGATCCATCGGCAACTGGGGTATCGTCAAAAGCTTTTCGGGCAAAGGAGCGACACCAGAGAGCCAGCCGAGGCTTGCTGTACTAAAAACTCCGAGCAACATTGCCCCTTTTACCCGCCGAACAGTCAGCACCGCCGTGATCAAGATACCTGCGATCGCAATCAAGGTCGCGGGCTGCTTTAAAGATCCTAAAGCAGTTGTCGTTGCAGTGCTAGTGACAATGATGCCCGCTCCCAAACTTGGAGGCGCGACGTTGCCAGAGAGCGCAATGTAAGAGAGAAACAATCCTAAACCAACGATCATTGCCTGCTTGAGCGAGATGGGAATGGCATCAATGATCTGGCGACGAAACGGACTGAGTACCAGCGCTGTAAAAAGAATTCCTTCGACAAAGGTGGCAGTCAGCGCGAGTCGCCAGTTCATGCCCATGTTTAGCACGATCGAGAACGTAAACAGAGCCGCAGTTCCCGTTCCTGGCCCCAGTGCAAACGGATAATTTGCGAACAGTCCCATTAGAATTGTTGCGATCGCAGAACAAAGAACAAGCGCCACCAAAATTTGCTCAAACAAGTCTCCTGGCTGATCTAGAAACATCGCGTTTCCGAGAATATGAGCATTGACCACCAGAATCGGAGCCGTAGTCACGAATGTTGTAAAGCTAGCAAGTAGCTCAGTTCGGTAGCAGGTTCCTAACTGTTCAAAGTGGAAAAAAGAACTGATTCGATCTGACATCGGCAAAGTGAGCGCAATTTTTGACTTATTCATGGGGGCACAAGGAATGAATGATTCGGACAGATTTGAGTTGGAAGAAGTAGACAGAAAAGCCATCCATCAATCCATCAATTACGGTGCGAATTGAACACCTGAAGCACCTGGTGATAGTTAGATCGGGAGAGTTTCTTCATCGTCAGGCGTAGAAAGGGTTGCGACGGATGATCAAGAATTGCTGGGGGCAATCCCAACCGCCCTGTTGAGTGGTGTCATCCCAAAAGTGCTGCCGGACGTAGGCTTGAAATTCTGTTTCTGTCGGAAGGTGATGATAGGAATCGCGCGGGCGATCGCCTAACATCAATCGAGCGATCTCTAGTGTTTCTTCAAATGTTTTAGTCTGGAAACGTCCCGGTGTTGACACAAAGTTCACTTCATACTTCGGATAGCGCTTAAACGTGTTGAAAACACAGGACAGATCACATTGAGCAGCACCAAATGCTTCAAACATCTGATTCTCGCCTGCTGTGAAATGTTTAAGAATGACGACCAAGATTCCCTGCTGCGTCAACAGAGAGGCTGCTTTTAAACAAGTCTCGCCCCACGTTTCATCGGGCAGATAGTAGAGTAGATGACTCATGATGCCGACATCGACTAAAGCAGGAAGATGGGCTTCCAAGATTCCAGAGGGGATTACTGTCGCTGCTGGACAATTTTGAGCCAGAACGTTCTGGAGTTCGGGGTGCGGTTCAACGGCATAGACCGTTGAGAATTGCTGTAATAGCTCGCGGGTCAGTGTCCCAGTGCCTGCGCCCCAATCGACTGCAATCGCATCTTGTGAAAAGCCGGATATCAGTTGAGTTAGCATCTGCTTGATGTAAATTCGCTCATTCGTCGATCGCAGCAATGTTTGGAATGCCGCGGCATACTCTGGTGAATCCGAGCTAAACAATTTCATTTGGGGCATGGATTCGAGAAGAGCCATGTTTTGCTTGTTCATGGAGAGAGATAGATGGGAGTAAATGTTTAGTTCATGAGTGCGATCCACTTCTAAGCAATAGAAGTTCGTTGCGTTGATCCGCGCCGGAGTGACAACGAAGCTAGAGAATTATTGAAGGAGTTCTATTTCGATCGCTCTGGAGATTGCAAGCTGTTGTCTAACTTGTAAAACGGTGTAGTTTTGATAGGTACTAAAGTCGAGTTGATTCAGATTTCTAAGCTGTCTCGATCGACCATAAATAAATCCAGCATCAAAGAATTGAAAGTCTTTCCACGGAAAGCGGTATTTTTTGGGATACACAATGGATGCAGCAAGCTTATACAACAGTTTGTGCAGCCAAGTAGCTTGCAAGTCATTGCCCATCGTGAACCCCCGGACAAAGGCTTCATCCGGCGGAGAATGTCCTCGGTTGAGAATCGCGTGCAGGCAATCGTGCCCGTAGAGATCAATTTTTCCAGGGAGCGCAATCGGGCTACTAGGATGTTCAAGCAACCAGACAATGAAAGGCGTATCTGCTTGAGTGTCGATCGTTAACTGTTGCACTGCGTCATGCAGAGTACAGCTATTCGAGTCGATATACAAGTCTGGTTCTCTGTGATCAGTTGGTATTTGCTTCGGTTGATAAGCCAGGTTAAATTGAATATCCATTGTCAGATTTAGGTTTCAGTAGCACTGAACGAAAGTTATTCATGTGCTTGCCTATCATCTTGGCGTTTCCCCTAGGATTTTGAAATCCATAAATCTCATACAAAACCTCATATTCAAGCTCACTAAAGATGTTTTAAGTTGTAAATCCTATCCGTGTTGATAATCTCGATCGAATTTGCTTGAATCACTCAAGTAGATTCCATTGTCGAATGACCTTCTGTTCTGCATCAAATCGAGATAACCTTAGTGTTGCGATCACAGAAATATAGTGCTAGTCTTCCAAGGAAGCTTCTCATCGCACCACAATCTAAAATCATTTCCGTAAAAGCAACTCTGAACTCTGAATGTAATTTCATCAGATGTATCTACCTAGAGGAAAAGACCATGACTTGTAACACGGTGAATTCGGTGAGCTATGAGTTCGAGTCCGCGTTATCTGACATTCTGCCTGATCTGTATCAATTGCTCCAGCACTATCAGGTATCAAGCCCCTTAGAAATTGTTCTGAATAATCTAGGTGGCGATTTACTTTCTTGGGGCTGTACTAGATGCGGCAACCACCAGTATTGTGGTAATCCTCGACCATCATGTTCGCAATCTACGGACACAGTTGACAGTCCTGAGTCAGAGCCTGAGGATATGCAACAGTTTTCTACAAATCTTGCCTCAATATTGTCCACGATTCTGCCTCGTTTACGTGAATCTGTTCAGCAGATGGATGAGCACTTTGAAGTTCACTTGTGCATTGATCCAGCCACAGCGAATAGTAGCCACTCATCTTGTAGGTTTGTCGATGGTATTTTTCTATGCTCTAATCAGCCACAAGTAGTAATCGCTGCGTGATGGCTTGCAAGTTTTACTGTGGAGTGAGTTAATTTTGTGATTCAAAGCAAGATCAGCAAACACTGGAGTCTGCAACTACTAAGTCCTTTGGCGATTTCAGGTATCATTGCAGTCTCTGAACACTCCACCTGCGCCCAAGTCGTGCCCGATACTACCTTGGGTGCTGAACAATCGATCGTCACTCCAGGTACAAATAACGGTTCTCTCCGTCAGCAGATTGAGGGTGGGGCAACTCGCGGGAGCAATCTGTTTCATAGCTTCCGCGACTTCAATATCCCTGAAGGACAGAGCCTCTATTTTCAAGCCCCACTCAGTATTCAGAACATCATCAGCCGAGTGACTGGCGGAAGCCCTTCCAATATTGAAGGAACATTAGGGGTATCGGGCGGCACTGCCAACCTATTTCTGCTCAATCCGAGCGGTATTCTCTTCGGTGCGAATGCTCGTTTGGATGTTGGAGGCTCATTTGTTGCAACAACCGCCTCTGCAATTCAATTTGGCACTCAGGGCTTCTTCAGTAGTTCTGCGCCTGAGGCTCCTCCTTTACTGACTGTGAATCCATCTGCTTTGTTGTTCAACCAAGTGGGTCGCGCCGCGATCGTCAATCGTTCAACTGCTCCATTAGAATCGGGTGGGCGAGGGCTTCAAGTGCCAGAGGGTCAGAGTTTAATCCTGCTAGGCGGTAATGTGAACTTAGCTGGAGGCGGCATGAATGCGGCTGGAGGGCGGGTGGAGTTGGGAGCAGTTGCAGGCATAGGCACAGTCGGGCTGAGTCCAGATGACAACCGTTTGGGCTTGAGTTTTCCCGAAACGCTCGATCGCACCGATATTTCTCTTACCAATGGCGCTACTGTGAATGCAAGTGGTGAAGGCGGCGGGTCGATCCAAATCTGGGGCAGGCGCGTCTTCATGAATGGCGGTTCTCAAGTCGCGACGATTACTCAGGGAGCAAAACCCGGAGGCAGCTTAATCGTGAACGCCTCTGAGTCTTTTGAAGTCATTGGCATCGCCCCAGTTGAAAACGTATCGACCTTGAGTTTTGGAGATGGAAAGGCTGGCGATCTCACGATCCTGACCCGAAATCTGAGCGTTCGAGATGGAGCGCAAATAATTGCTGGGACACTTGGCAATGGTTCAGCGGGTCACTTGAGGGTGAATGCTTCTGAATCTGTCGAGGTCGCAGGTCGAGGCGGCACTGGTAGCTTTAGCTTCTTGGGTAGTTTTACAGGCAGTGTAGGACAGGCAGGAAATCTAACCGTCAATACAAGAAGGCTGACCATCCGGGATGGCGGAGCTTTATCGACCGAGGCGCAGCTCAGCTTTGAGAATGGACGAGCTTCCCAAGTATCCGGAGAAGGCGGTAATCTGACCATTAATGCTTCTGACTCTGTAGAGTTGATCAGAGACGGATTCATTTTTACAGGCACTCAGGGAGCGGGAAATGCAGGTAACTTAACAATCAATACAGGTAGGCTGCTGCTTCAGAATAAGAGTGCGATCTCCTCAAACAGCTCAGAAGCGGGAAATGCGGGCAATATTGCAGTGCGGGCGCAATCAATCGCTTTGAACAATCAATCCGAAATCAATGCTGAAACTATAACAAGTCAGGGGGGCAACATCGCGCTGCAAGTTCAGGATTTCTTGCTGTTGCGGCAGGGTAGCTTGATCTCCACTACGGCTGGAACGGCTCAGGCAGGAGGGAATGGCGGCAACATTACCATTGATGGAAAGTTCATTGTTGCGGTTCTTAGAGAGAACAGTGATATTACAGCCAATGCATTCTCAGGGCGCGGGGGCAACATTCGCATTACGACTCAAGGCATCTTCGGGATTGAGCCTCGTTTCAGAGAAACATCTTTGAGTGACATTACTGCAAGTTCTGAGTTTGGCATCAGTGGCACGGTTACCCTGAATACCCCAGATGTTGATCCGAGTCGAGGCTTAGTGACCTTGCCGACCGAACTGCGAGACACAAGCGGATTGATTGCCAGCGGTTGTCCAGCAGATGAAGGCAATTCGTTTTCGATCACTGGGAACGGCGGATTGCCCGAAGATCCACGACAGCCACTAATGGGCAACGGAGTTTGGCTAGACGATCGAGCTACAGGACAATCTCAATCCTCAATTCCTCAATCGGTGCCAACGATCGTAGAAGCACAAGGATGGATTCGCGATAGCAACGGACAAGTTACGCTGGTCGCTACCCATCCAGACGGCATGACCCAAACCTCCCAACCGCTTCTCTGTTCATTGCTCAAAAACGATCGCTAGATGTTGTAGCCCAAAATCTTATCATTGCTGAGAACGCATTACGAAATGGCTCATTCTCAAATCTTGCAGTATTCCTAAGATCTACCATAATAAGTCTACAACTGTAGTAGTAGGCATCATCAAAAGGAGCAGTTACGTCAAAATGACAAAAAACTGGAATAACAATTCGATCGTCATTTACTCCAATTTTCCATTTCATATAGAAGACTGGTCTCCTCTATCCGTAAATAGAGGAATTGCAGGCAGTGAAGAAGCTGTAATCTACTTAAGCCAAGAATTAGCTAAGTTGGGATACGAGGTGACTGTTTTTAATCGATGCAATGATATGGAAGGGGAATATGCGAGTGTCGTTTATCAGTCTGTTGATAGATTCAATCCTCAAGATAACTTTAATGTTTTAATCTTCCATCGCGCTTGGACACAGCCGATGCAAATGAACGTTAAAGCTAGAAAAACTGCTGTATGGATGCATGATAATCCTCAATTATTTCCCCCAGTAGAAGAGGCTCAACGTTTAGCTTTTTTAGCAAGCTTTGATAAACTTTTTGTGTTGTCAAATGCTCATGCATCCATGTTCCCTGAATGGATTCCTAGAGAAAAAATGTTTTTAACCAAAAATGGAATTAACATTCAGGACTTTAACATTAATTCGATTGACAGAAACCCGAAAAGACTCATTTATATCAGTGACTATATGCGGGGTATAGAACATTTGTTAAGACGATGGAAAAATGTTCTTCAAGAAGTACCTGATGCCGAACTGCACCTTTTCTATGGATGGCAATTAATTGACGCTTTAGCGAAATCTCCAATGGCTGAGAAGGTTCCGAAATTAAAAACACAGAAACAAGAACTCTTGCCTCTGATGCAACAGAAAAATGTTTATGAACATGGCAGAGTTGGACATCAGCAGCTAATCGAGGAATTGTTAAAATCTGGAATCTATGTTTACCCTTGCCACACACCAGAAGTTTTTTGTATCAGCGCTATCAAAGCCCAAGCTTGTGGTTGTGTCCCTATTGTGACCGATCTTGCTGCTCTAGATGAAACAGTACAATCTGGAATCAAAATTAAAGGATGTGCTGGCGATGAGGAAACCGATCGTAAGTTCATTGAAGCTGTCATAGACCTGCTAAAAAATCCTGAGAAACAAGAAGCTTTAAGGCAGAATGCATTCGCGCTTAAAGCTTCATTGGGCTGGGATCAAGTTGCTCAGCAATGGCATCAGAAGTTTATCCGTTAGTTCCCCATATCAATTCAAGATTTTGGGAGTCTGGAGGTGACATTCACGGTTGGATCGAGGTCGCCTCCTGTTTTGTAGACATAGTTAAACGCACCTTGATCGCCGAGGAGTTGCGATCGCAAAAACAATCCGCTCCACCGTCCGATCGCTCCGTTTGCTGTCGCTTGATCGAGCGTGGGACGACTGGGATCGCGATCGCTATCTTGATTGGTAATGCTGTAGTGATTCGCGCCTTCAACAGTAATCAATGCTTTTGACGGGTCTTGAATTTTGACATAAGTAGAAGCAGTTTCACCCAAATCAGACACACCATCCAGTGTTCCTGCAATCAGCCCGACTGGAATTCCTTGATTATCAATGGGTGGAAACACACCGCTATTTTCCGCAGTCTGAAAATTGGTGCCATAAAAGATACCCGCTTTGAGTTCAGGTGGTCGAGTATAGTTACCGGAAGAGACCAGTGGACTATTAATATTTTGAATGGCCGCAAGTCCCGCAAATCCTCCAAAGGAGTGTCCTAGCAGTCCGAGTTTGCTGGTGTCTGCAATTTCAAAAATCGGTGAGTGAGCATCTGTATCTTCTAATTTCATCTGAGCCAGGACATCATTCACTTGTTGTTGATCTGCTAACAGCCCTGTCACCGTTTGTCCATTGGGTGCGGTAATGCTTCGCTCATTGTTCGGAACCACTACCACAAATCCATAGCTTGCGACTTCTTGGGCATAGTTAGAGTAGTCTGCTTTATCGATCAAAGCACCCTGGAGCATGAGCGCGATCGGTAGTTGATCCGCAGTCGCGTTCGGTAGGATTGGATAATAGACATCTGCTTGATCCCCATCGGCTGCAATGGTCGTGGTGTAGCGTTTTACCTGGTCATAGATTGGACAAGGGTTAAACGGTTCCGCTTGACTCAACCGTAGCACCTCGCCCTGTCCCGCGACAAAGCCTTTGTTTGAGATGTAAATGTCACCGTCAGAGCCAATTTCTAAGCCCGTTGGATTCAAAAGCGCGTCGGTGACTGTGGTGCGCGTTTTGCCATCCGGAGAGAGATAAACTAAAGCACCTGCATCACTGCCTGTCAAAAGACCATCTGCATCGTACTCCAACACATACAAGCCACCTGCTTGATCAAAAGCCAGATCAACAATGTTGGTGAATCCACTTGCGTAGATTTCTGGCTGCCCTGCTGCATTGAGTCGGTAAACTTGTGCGGCTCCTGCTTGCAACGGGTATCCGGTGAGTTCACCCACATAAAAAGCGCCATCGGAACCAACCGTAATCGCAGTCGGAACAGATTGCTGCACCACGGTTTGACCTGTGAATGGATCGATCGCGCTTCGGCTTGGAAAGACCGTTTCTAGTTCTAATTGATTGCTAAAGGCCCGTTGACTCAGTAGGTTATTTCCGCCTGCGTCAATCACATAGACCGTATTATCCTGAATCAGCAAATCATAGGGGTTTGTGTTGATGTCTTGCCCGTCAGGATTGTTGTTGAGTTCATATGCGCCAAAATCGATTAACCGAGTCCAGGACGAACCGCCATCGAAATTGTCGATCGCGATCAACTGAGCAAAATCAGGCACTTGCACGATACTATCTCGATTGGCAGGATTGCTGGCAAAACCAAGGAGCGCATAGGCATTTCCAGCAGCATCAAAGGCAACATCGTTTACCCCTGTTGCATCTCCACCATCGGGTAATGCCAGCGATGGCAATCCGGTTACGACTCGTTCAACAACCCCATCTTGAATGCGAATAATCGCGCCTGTCGCGCCATAGGATAGCACCGCGCCCGGTATACTAGGGGATGGAATACTTGCACCCGTCCCTCCCCGACCTGCTTCGGCAATGTAAAGCGCCCCATCTGAGCCAAAGCTCAACTTCCGTGGGCCATCCAGACCGCTTGCTACGACCTCAATTTTCAAATTCCGAAGAGTTTCTACTGTTTCAAAATCCGAAGATGCAACTGTTTCAATCATGACTTTCTCCCTCAATAGTTTTGGTGTCTTCTTAGTTATGGTGTCTACTTGCTAAATTTGCGAGGCTTCCCTGTTTGCAGGGAGTATTCAAAGCTGATCTCCACTCTAACAATAGATGTAAATCACATAAAGTCTCTAAAACCTGCTGATTTGTTACGAGAACGTTCAAGCAGCCAGACAATGAAAGGCGTATCTGCTTGAGTGTCGATCGTTCACTGTTGCACTGCATCCTGTAAAGTACAGCAATTCAAATCGATATAGAAGTTTGGTTCTATGTGATCAGGCGGTACTGGCTTCTTAACCGAAGCTAGGTTGAATGGAATACCTTGCATTTTGCCTCTGGTTCTTACACGGTAGAAGTGATGCGCCGAACAATCTGTAATCGCGCCCTCGATAGCATCTGCTGTTCAGCCCGAACTCTAGCAAAGGTCTCCGAAGGCAGTGATTCTGGAAAGCCATCAGTGAACAAGGTTGGATTATAGCCGAGTCGCAACTGAGTTTCTTGTGCGATCGCATCTCCCAATAGTTCTTGTGCGATCGCGCTTCCCAAGGCAAGTCCATCTGTCAGACTGCTTGCGGTAATGCGATTACAATCCACCACGATTCGGTCTGCAACAGGCTCCGCACCAAACATTGCTAGCAGCGCTAGGGAAGACCAGTCAGTAGTAGCACGATGCCCCCGCAGTAAGGTAGCTGCCGCGAGTAGCAGCGCTCCACTACAAATTGAAGTGACGTAACGAGTGCGTTCGCCCTGTCGCTGCAAAAATTGGAGAAATTCTGCATCTTCTAGTTTGGCAGTCACACCCAAACCGCCTGGAACAAACAACACATCTAACTCAGGCACTTTTTCAAAGGATGTATTTGGAATTAGCGGAAACCCGGTGTCAGAGTAGATTGGCTCAAGCGTTGGGGCGATTCGGTAAATCTGAGTATTTGGCATATACGAAAAGATTCCGTAGGGAGCCATAAACTCTAACTCGCTGCAATTTGGAAACAGCATCATGCCAATTTTGATGGAAGGAGTTTGCTTCTGAAACATTGTTACCTCTTCGGTGAGCTTTAGCTAACTCAGCCTGGAGTGTCAAAGCTAGCCGAAGTAATTTCTGCTCTAGTTGGGCAAGATAAGTCTGAGGAGAGCGGCGGAATTGCTGCTGTTGCACTTGCTTTTGTGGCGTTGCTGATTGAAGGGATGAATCTGTGGAAAGTGTCAACTTTTTCGCCCCCTAAATCCCCCAAAATTGGGGGACTTTGAACATTTAGTTCCCCTTCACATTAGGGCAATTCATCCCGTGATTCAGCAATGCCGCTTTTGTGAATGCTGCCGGAGTGTCGATCGAGGGTGCTGCCACTGAGGATATAGAACAATGGCTAGCTGACCGACAGTGTTTTTCGCTGCGTGGCAAGCGCTGAAGTCAATTGCACCAAACCCCCTGTCGCTGCTGTTGATCGAGCAATCTTTCGTTAAGTCACGATCGTGAACTTTCCAGTTCGCAAATCATACTGACCGCCCACAATTTTAAGCTTGCCTGCCCGGATCAAGTCAGCCAAAATTGTTGAACTTTCTGCAAGTTTCTGTGCCTGGTATTGGATGTTTGCAATCACCGCATTTTCTGTTAAGTCACCCGTTTTATCTTTCACACGAGCAACGTCTTGGAGACGCGATTGCGATCGCTGCGGTTTTTGGCACGCTTCGTCAACGAATCGCTGATTGCCTTCGAGCAAACGCTGTAATTGTCCAAAAATGTTTCCAGGACTGACATAGCGACAGACAAAGTAAGCGTTGCCCTCATGTTCATCAATGCTGGCAGATCCGGCTTGACTCGTATCTTTCCACCAAATCGCTAGTTCTTACACAGGTGCAGCCATGCTCCCTTTCTCGCAGAATCAAGCTCTCCCCTTGCATAAATCTTCCTTGCAGCCTCATAGCTGTCACTTGCAACACAGTAGGCATAGATTCCATAAGATGAATATCGAACGTTCTTGCCGCTATTTTGTGTGAATGTACCCGACGGAAAATCAAATTCATACCAAGGATCGTCAGTGATAAATTTGTAGCTGAGTTTTGTTGGATCGGGTTCAACACCTTCAAGACCGATGACATGCCCGGACTCAGGAGTAAACCAGCCATGAGTGATCAACTGATACCCTTGACTCAGCGCCTCTCGCATATCGAGAATGCTAGCGTTGTCGTTGAAATGATACTCACGAATCTTGGATTGAAGATATTGTCCCATTGTGCTGGGCGAACCTGGGTTGCCGATCGCTTCGAGTGCTACCCGAACTCCCATAACGTCCTCTGTCCCGATAATTCTAGCAACACAGGCAGATTGACAGGTGTAGCCGTTGGGTTGAGCAACATAGTCCAAAACTCTGGTTGTGGGTGTTTGAGTTGTCATACTTTCTCCTGGGTGATTTGTAATGTTCAATTTGTCAGTGTGAAGCGCTATCAAAATCAAACAAAGTGCAGATTTTTCACTCGCACGCTAATCGATCAGTTTTTCTCGGCTAGTTCGCAGAAGTAAACTTCGTTTGTATAGCCGCGAATTTATTCGCCCGATATTCATACAAGGGGTTTACTTTACAATCGAGAGTAAGACTTAAACGTTCTATTTTCGAGCATAGAGTTTTTAAGGACGACTAAGTTTATGCACTGAGTTTGGGTTATGTCATGATAGGGTTTCTTCTGTTAGGTTTATGGTTTCAGTAGCGTTGAACGAAAGCTATTGTGATTTGCTTTCACGCTTTTGCCTGCTTATCATCTTGGCGTTTCCGTCGCAATTTTGAAATCTATAAACCTCATACAAAACCTCATATTCAAACTCATTAAAAATAATTTAGAGTTGTAAATATTGTCCGCGTTGCCAATCCCGATCGAATCTGCTTAAATCACCACAGGTAGAACATGAGTTCGCGATTAGCACAGAGCGCAACTGCGAAGCAACCGCGCTATCCAGCCAGCGTAAAGAGTCCCGTTAAAGCACATCATTGAGGATGCACTATGGTTCGGTTTTGGATGCTGGTCTTAGGGCTAATGACCATAGTTGGATGGAGCGGTTCCTGCGGAGTTGCGCTTTGCGCTAATCGCTCTGTGGCTCAAGTTGTGCCCGATCAGACCTTGCCTGTGGGAGAGCGATCTGTGGTAACAGATATCTCTTCGAGATCGCAAGTCTCCGGCGATCTTGATACTCAAATCGATGGCGGCGCAATCCGAGGAAACAACTTATTTCATAGCTTTCAACAGTTCTCAATTCCCACAGGTGGCAGCGCTTCTTTTAACAATGCTCCGACTATCACAAACATCATTACTCGCGTTACTGGAAGTAGTGTTTCTAATATTGACGGATTAATTCGTGCAAATGGTACTGCCAATCTATTTTTAATCAATCCAAACGGAATTCTATTTGGTGCAAATGCTCGATTAGAACTTGGCGAATCATTTCTAGCGAGTACAGCAGAGAGTTTCACGTTTGCGAATGGATTTGAGTTTAGTGCAACGTCTCCTCAAGCTCCGCCATTGCTGGCGATCGGTGTGCCGATCGGGTTGCAGTATGGCAGTCGCGTGGGGGAAGTACGATTAGCGCGAAGCGCAACTCCGCAGGAACCGCAAGGAGCTATTTTACAAGTTCCGAATGGTCAAACCTTAACCCTAGCAGGTGGCAATGTCGCGATCGACGGCGGACAGCTACTAGCACCCGGAGGACGAGTAACGTTAGGCGGCATTTCAGCAGCAGGAACCGTGGGATTGAATCCCGATGGGAGTTTGAGTGTTCCCGATTCCATTGCACGAGCCGATGTATTGCTGACGAATGCTGCTTTGGTCGATGTGACTGCGGGTGGAGGGGGTGAGATTGCGATCGCCGCTCGAAATCTAGAATTAACCGCAGGCAGTCGTCTTCAAGCCGGAATCGGAGAAGGTTTAGGATCTGCACAAGCACAAGCTGGCAAGATCACCATTCAAGCAGCGGAAAACGTCACGCTTCAAGGATCAGTCATTGAGAATTCGGTTGCTGACAGCGGGATCGCGAATGGTGGTGACATCGTGATTGATGCACGATCGCTTTTTCTGACTAACTCAACAGTATCAGCTCGTACCTTGGGTGAAGGAGCAGGTGGAAATTTGATGGTGAAAGCCACGGACTCGATACAACTCATCGGAACGACGGCAGATAACCAGTTTTCCAGCGGCTTGTTTGCTCAGGCTAACAGTGGCAGTCGTGGCAATGCAGGGGATTTAAGCATTGAAACGAGAAATCTAATCGTCCGCGATGGGGCACAAGTATCATCTGGAACCTTTGGTGAAGGAGCAGGCGGGAATTTAACCGTGAAAGCCACGGACTCGGTGCAAGCTATTGGAATCAGAGCAGATGGTCGGTCTCCTAGCGGCTTGTTTACTCAAGCTAACAGTCGTGGCAATGCAGGGAATTTAAGCATTGAAACGGGAAATCTAATCGTCCGCGATGGGGCACAAGTAGGATCGGGTACTCGCGGTACTGGAGCGGGCGGAAATTTAACCGTGAAAGCCACGGACTCGATACAACTCATCGGAACGACGGCAGATAATCGGTTTTCCAGCGGCTTGTTTGCTCAAGCTAATAGAGGCAGCCGTGGCAATGCAGGAAGTTTAAGCATTGAAACGAGAAATCTAATCGTTCGCGATGGGGCACAAGTAGGATCTGCTACCTTCAGTGAAGGAGCGGGCGGAAATTTAACCGTGAAAGCTACGGACTCGGTGCAAGCCATTGGAGAGTCGGCAGATGGTCAGCTTCCCAGCGGCTTGTTTACTCGAACTAACAGTCGTGGCAATGCAGGGAATTTAAGCATTGAAACGAGAAATCTAATCGTCCGCGATGGGGCAGAAGTAGCATCTGGTACTCGCAGTAGTGGAGCGGGCGGGAATTTAACCGTGAAAGCCACGGACTCGATACAAATCAGTAGAACCTCAAAAGATGGTCGGTCTCCCAGTCTCTTAACCGCAAGAACAGAGGCTAGCGGCAATGCTGGAGATATCACGCTGAAAACAAGGCAACTCATGATTGAGGACGGGGGAGAGGTTTCTAGTCAGCAAACGACCGCAACTGCAACCGGGAACGTCGGCAATATTCGCATTGAAGCAGAATCGCTCTCGGTAAGAAACAATGCAAGTATCACTGTTGAAGATCGAAGAACGACTGTAGCTCCTCAAAGAACCGAATCCGTTGGCAATATTGACATTCAGAGCAATTCTGTGAAGATCGATCGCGGACTCATCTCTGCCGCAACTGCCAGTACCGATGGCGGAAACATTGATCTCGGTGTGCAAGATATATTGCTGTTACGGAACGGGGGTCTGATCTCGACCAATGCTGGAACGGCTCAAGCAGGCGGCAATGGCGGCAACATCACATTTAACGGTAACTTCATTGTGGCAGTGCCGCGAGAAAACAGTAATATCTCAGCCAATGCCTTCACGGGTCGCGGCGGCAACATTCGCATCACGACACAAGGACTCTTCGGGATTGAGCCTCGTTTCAGAGAAACATCTTTGAGTGACATTACGGCGAGTTCTCAATTTGGCATCAGTGGGACGATCGCCTTGAATACCCCAGATGTTGATCCGAGTCGAGGCTTAGTGACCTTGCCGACCGAACTGCGAGACACGAGCGGATTGATTGCCAGTGGTTGTCCAGCAGATGAAGGCAATTCGTTTTCGATTACTGGGAACGGCGGATTACCCGAAGATCCGCGACAGCCATTGATGGGCAACGGAGTTTGGTTAGACGATCGCGCCACGCAACAATCTCAATCCTCAATTCCTCAATCGGTGCCAACGATCGTGGAAGCACAAGGATGGATTCGCGATCGGGACGGAAGAATTACTCTAGTTGCCGATCGTCCAGGTGCAATCTCTCAAACTTCTCTGCCACTGACTTGTTTGTTGCCATTTGTAGGGAATGAGTGATCCGATCAATAACCCTGATTACGCAGACGTAGATTGTGCCATGCTAGAAATATGATATTTCGTGTGCAAGAGGGCAGCTTATGTATGCAGTCATTTCACGAGACAAAATTCGGCTTCCACCCGGAACCGTTGTACGGATGCCCGGTTCTTGGCAAGACTACTGTGCCCTCAGAGACAGCCGAGGCGATGGCTCCATTCCTCGAATTAAATACCGTGACGGGGAGATCTTACTGATGAGTCCAATGCCCCGACATGGACGGGAAGCTAATATCCTGGCTAACGCTATAACAGCCCTTCTGGATAGTCAGGAGCGTAACTATGAAGCCTTCACTCCGATCACAATGGAAGTGCCTGAAGAAGGAGGCATTGAGCCAGACTATTGCTTCTACATCAACAATTGGCAAGCAGCCGTGGGTAAAGACCGCCTCGACTGGCAAACCGATCCATCCCCCGATTTAGTGATTGAAATTGATGTGACAACCTACACCGATGCGGTTGACTATCTGCCTTACCGAGTGCCAGAGGTGTGGCTGTTCAAAAAGAATCGGTTGCTGATCCATTGGTTGGAAAATGGCGAATATACCCTACAAGAAACGAGCCAGTTTTTTCCCAATGTGGACATCAAGACGATCGTGGCTCATTGCTTGCAAGTAGCAGCAGAACGCGGTACAGGAGTGGCTTTACGAGAGTTGAGAACTAGCTTATTTCAGGAGTGACTTTTTGTTGAGAACTACCGCAGCGGCTCTGTGGCGATCGCTGCCAATCCGACAGTCGGCTGTGTCAGAAAACTTGCCCAGGTCTTGTCCAAATCTGCATTGTTGGGTTGCGATCGTTTAGCTTCTGCAAGTGTGGTCAGGGCATCATACCAAATCCCTTGTTTGCCGTATTGTGCCGCTTGTTGCAAAGTAGTCTGTGAACTGAGTTGTTCAGTAGGTTGTTCTCGACGAACCCAGGCAGATACAACCGGGTCATTGGGGCTAGGTCGATCGCCACACACAAGCACGATCGCCCACTGATAAGTTTTCCCAACTTCTAAAGGCGGTGCATCCTCAGCCGCTTGGATGCCGACCACGCCTGGTTGTCCGGTAATTGAGACAAAGCGTTGAGAATGATGCTGATTGCCCTGTTTGATGCTGAGAACAATTTGACGACCAGAGGTCTGTGGCACATACACCCAAAACGTGGGGCGCGCTAACCAGGTCAAGCCATAGTGATCACTGGGAACAAGAGCAGTGAGGGAGAACTTCTCAGTCGTTTGTGTAGAGAGTGGACTATCTTGGGAACATCGTCGATCGTCCCGTGAGCCTGCTCCTCTAGTAGTGCCCGGTGTTCCTTCTTGTGGCGGTGGCTTAAAGAAAATCGGAGCATTTAGACCGTTGGAGCGTTCTAGCTGACTTGAGGATTGAGCAATGTTCTGAATTGCAGGTCGCGCTGATGCAGATTCAATGCCTGTTAGTAAGAGCCATGTCACGATGAGTGTTAATAATGCTTGAAAATTCATTGTCCTTCTCCTAATAAGTAAGTTGTTTTTCAAGATGGTGGATTTTTTATCGATCGCTCCTCAGCTCATGTCAAAGTTTGAGATAGTTTAATTGGATAACTACTACAGCCTCTACTTTCTTCATATCAACAATCCTAGAATAAAATTGACGAGACTAAAATCCATAAATCTCATACAAAACCTCATATTTAGAACAACGGCGTTGCTGGATCACGGGATGAACTGCCCCAAAGCAGCGGGAACCCCAAGGTTCAAAGTCCCCCAATTTTGGGGGATTTAGGGGGCGAAAAGATGGACACTTCCCACAAATTCATCCCTTCAATCAGCAACGCCAAAACAACTAATGCTCTTTTAATTGCTGGTCGATCGCTGCCTGATTTTCCTTCGTTTCCGATTGCTTCAAATACTCGATCGCAATGCGTCCAGCCGTTGGATAGTCTTGTCTGGCTCGCAAAAGTAATGTCAGAGTATGCCGAAATCGCAGGTGATCCAGTTGTTTATTTGTGACAAGCCATAACGCGATCGCACTTCCCCACAATCCCAACAACGCAGGCGCAACAGGCAGCCACCATCCCAACAAAAACGCCCCATAGCATCCTCCTACAAGTCCACCACTGGCTAACACTGTCCCTATTACCAACCGAATTGGAGATTTGAACCGCCAGCTAATCAAGGCTCCAACTCCTGTCCAGACTAAAATCCATATGCCTTCCAGGGGTTCAGACCAGGGGCGAATCAGCGGTCGTCCCTCTAGAGCAGCACTCAAAAGCTGGCTAACAATGTTGGCGTGTAACACAACTCCAGGCATTGGCTGAGAGGCCCCAAACCAGCGATCGCTAAAAGGCGTTTGAAAGACATCTTTGACACTTTCTGCGGTAGTTCCAATCAAAACAACGCAGTCACGAAGTGGAGCGTCTCCGCTCTCACGCAAACTTTCTGATGGGGCTTGACGCTTCAGAACTTGTTGCAAAGAGAATGTGGCAAAATTTGCTTGTGTCCCGCGATAGTTTAGAAGAATTTGATATCCTCCGGTTTCTGCACTGACATAGCCGCCAGCGTTGCGTTCTAGTCGCTCGAAAATTACTTTACCCAGACGTAAGCGTTGACCTTCTGAATCTAATGGCTCAGGCGTGATCTTGTCAGATTTTAGATAGTGTAGTGCGAGTTGGGTAGATAAACTGTACTGAATGTTATCTTCGGACGAGACCGACAACAAGGCTCGACGCACTGTTCCATCACTGTCCTCAACTTGATCAGAAAAACCAACCTGCCGCAATTGGCGCAACATAGGAGGCGCTGCGACTCGACTCCCGACAACTTTCTCAATCCCAAATAGATTTGGCGTAGATCGAAAGACTTGCACCAGATCTGAATGTCCTGGCTCGACAGGCAAATCTCGATAGTTATCTAAGCCGATCGCTCGTGGTTTCTGTGCTTTGATCGCATTAATGGCTTGAGCTAAAACACGATCGGGAATCGGATAGCCAAATTGCTTTAGATCAGACTCCTCGATCGTAACAATGGCAATTCGTTCATCGCGCCGTTCTACAGGTCGCCACCGCAAAAACTGATCAAACAGATCCAACTCCCAGCCTTGTAGAAATCCCAGGACTCGCACCAGCAAAACGGGCGCTGTAACTGCGATCGCGACTTTAGGAATCCAATGAAAGGGAATTCGCTGCTTAGGAACCTCCTGACTGGCTTTCTGTCTGGCTTCTGCCAGAATGTGATTTGCCTGTTCAATAGCTTCTAATGCGAGTTGGGCTTCCCATTTGGCAAGCTCCTGACTTGCGCCCAAAAACTGATAGTCCTGATCCGCGAGACTTTTTCCCAATGCCCAGGCGAGTGCATCTTGCAACGCTTGACCCCGTAATAGGCAGGCAGTATCTTGTTTTCCACTGGCAACCCAGGCAGCACAAAGCGGCGCATAAGGGCGAAGATAGGCAAGTTGTTGGCTCACCCAATCTGGATGAAAAACGGCTCGATAGATGGGATTTTTGACGACAAGCTGCCCTCGCTGATTGGACACTAGCCCAGATAACAAAAGCTCAATTTGCTCATCGCTGCCATCAAAAGGGACTGTTGAATCTAGCACTTGCTGATACAGTCCGAGTAGTCGGGTTGATCGCTCCGGATTGCTCAACACACGATCGCGAATCGTTCTCAAGTGTTCCGGCTCATCCTGAAATTCCCAGGATTGAAGAATACACTGCTGCACAACCTTAGCAATGTGCTGGCGATCGTCTATCTCTGAATCGTCCATTTCTGAAGTCGATCTCTTCGAGTTACCCGCAAGGGGTCGCGATTCCACGACTAACCGACATAATTTTTGCGTTAGAAAAGGCTGTCCACCCGCCCATGTCAAAATTTCTTGAAGTGCTAGTTGAGGGTCGTTGACCGCATCTGTTAGGCCCTGCGCCAATGGTTGAGCTTCGGATAACTGAAAGCCATCAAGCGCGATCGCCTGACCAATATTAAATGGCGTTCGCTGAGAATCAGTCATCAAATCTGAAGGTCTTGCCACCCCCAAAAAAGCGAATGTGAGCCGTTGATACTCCGGTTGGAGACTGCGACGGTTATAGCAAGCACGAATCAGGGCAAAGAAATCTTGTATAGAAAACTCTAAACTACAAACACTATCGACCTCATCGAGAAAAATCACTAAATTTGGACGCGAATGATTTGCAGACGTAACTTCAACTAAGAGTACAGTTTCAATCCATTGTCCCAATCGTTGCACCGAAGAAAGATCCTGCCGCTCCTGCCACCAGGTTTTCAAATTGATAGACTGCACGAGATCAAACGCCTGCCAAAGCTCAACCGCCAACCCCTTGTACCACTGCTCCAGGGTTACGTTCTGGCTCCCAATGCGAGAGAGGTCGATCGCAGCACAGGCAACCCCCTGATTCTGAAGTTGATGAAAGACCCGCACCATCAAGCTAGATTTGCCCATTTGTCGCGCATTGAAGATGTAGCAAAACTGACCTGTACTTAAGGCGTGATAGAGGTCGATATCTGCCTGTCGTTGCACATAGCTAGGATCATCGCAACGGAGGCTGCCCCCAACTTGATAGTGATTCATGTTACACAGCTATCTCCCTTCTTCACGCCTTTAGGAACCCCTTTCCCATTTAATCGCTTATGCTTGATAATTAAACCCAGCAACCTCATAAAAAATCTCATGAAGAAACTCATAAATCACTTTTTAGTGTGATTGACTTACGGAGTGTAGGCGAAATAAGTTGTGGTCACTGCTGGTTTAAGACTGACAAATTCATCCACTGAGGGGCGATTCTCCATGAAGCTGGATATAAAACTGGATATGAAGCTAGATAATCTTTTTGAGACTCTCAACCACAAACTAGTTTCTTGCAACAATCGACCATTAAATTCGACAGAAACGCTGCTTTTACAGGGAATCTGGCAGTATCAGACTTATAGCCAGATTGCTGACGAAATCGGCTACAGTCCTAGGTATTTGACGAATGTTGTCGCACCAGAAATGCTACATCGACTTTCTCAACTGACAGGTCAGCGTCTCACCAAGAAAAACTGTCGCATCATTCTAGAATCGTTTGTTGCTCAGTCTGTGCCTCAGTCTACCTCAGAAACTGATTCGCTAACTAGTTCGCCTAACTCATACACGCTTTCGATCGCCGCCACTGCTGCCCTATCGTTGCCCTCCTTTCCTAGCGGCCCGATCGCGGTCAACTCCCCCTTCTACATCGCCCGTCCGCCGATCGAAACCCAAGTCTTTGAAGAACTCCAAAAACCCGGAGCATTGGTACGAGTGAAAGCTCCTAGAGACATGGGAAAAACTTCTTTGCTCTTACAGGCGTTGCATCAGCTTGATCAGGTGGAATATCACACGGTTTACCTTTCTTTGGGGCAAATCGATCATGCCATCTGCGATGATCTAAATCGGTTTTTGCGCTGGCTCTGCGTCAGTGTATCCAGACAATTACAGCTAGAACCCAAACTTGATGAGTATTGGGATGATGACGTTGGCAGCAAAGTAAGCTGTACGCTCTACTTTCGCAACCATCTATTGAAAAAACTCAATGCGCCGCTAGTCTTAGCCTTAGACGAAGTAAACCGTATTTTTGAACATCCAACCGTTGCTCAGGATGTCTTACCTTTGTTGCGCTCCTGGTATGAAGAAGCTAAACGGCTCCCCATCTGGCAAAATTTTCGGCTGATCATGGCTCATTCGACCGAGGTGTATGTACCACTCCAACTAAATCAGTCTCCCTTCAATGTCGGGCTTGCTGTCCAGTTACCGAGCTTCAGTTTGGAGCAAGTCCAACAACTCGCGCAACGCTATCATCTCAACTGGGACAATAGCAACGCAGCCCATCAACTCATGAACCTGGTTGGCGGACATCCTGCCCTGATCCACGTTGCACTCTACTACCTGAGCCGAGGAGAATTTACGCTCGATCGATTGCTCGAAGTTGCGCCGACTTCAACAGGCATCTATCAACATCATTTACAGCGCCACTGGGTCACACTTCAGGAACAGCCCGCCCTAGCTCATGCTTTTGAGAAACTTTTAAGTACAACTGAGCCGATTCACACTGAATCGACTCTCGCTCACAAGTTGACCAGCATGGGGTTAATTCATCAATCGGGCAATGAAGCGATCGTGAGTTGTCAGTTGTACCAGCAATATTTCCGGGAGATGCTTGATCACAGTGCCACGTAAATGGACACCAATCAGCAGATTACATCAAACCGCTCGACCAGTCGAGAAAGCTGGAATCGAACCATTGCTAGTGCAACTGAGCTATCCAACTTCATCTTCTCCACGCTTGGCATTACCTTTTCCAGAATGGGCGACGATTTATCCGCATTGGTTGCAAAGGATCAATTTTCGGCATTGCTGAATTGCAATATGAAATGCTAGATTTGCCCTCACCCTCACTCTCTCCCAAAGGGCGAGGCAACAAGAACTCTGGCTCCCTTTTCCCTGGGGAGAAGGGTCTACCGTGTATACACAAGTCTATACTCACTTCGTTCTAGTCGGCTTCAGCCCCCTAAATCCCCCATTCTGGGGGACTTTAAGCAAAAAAGACTTCCAGAATTTAGAACCCTGATCAGCGTTCAAAGTCCCCCAGAATGGGGGATTTAGGGGGCGAAGGATTACGGCAAGTACAGATCAATCGACTTATGTATACACGGTAGGGGGAGAAGGGTTGGCGAGGGCTGTGCCCCACTTCGTGAGGAGGGCAATTCATATTTGCATTCAGCAATGCCCAATTTTCTACTGTCGTGCATCACTCAATTCAGCCATTGATCTAGCCTTTATTAAACTCAATTTGCCCGACATACTCGTACTGACCATACTGTTGCTTTCTACTAAACAGTGCGACTTCATAGGCTCCAGCACTGGGCAAAGGACAAGAAAGCTGTGAACCTTGACTGGTTTGCTCGACACAGCGTTGAGATTGGTTGCTGCCTTTGGCACTGTAGGTTGCCATCAGCCATCGTCGCTGCGGATTCTCAAGCTCGATCGCCGGATCACCTGACACATCTGTTTGCGATCGCGTCGGCGAAATCAGTTTCAGCCCTTGAGCAAAAAACTGTGGTTGCAGCATGGGCTGGCGCAAAAACTCACCCCGCGACAGCGGCTTTGCAAGTAGTTGCCACGCGACTTCTTGGGGAAAATGGCTAATTGATATGACCGTGGGCGGTGGAAACAGAAAGTCTGCGCGGTATCCCTTCTTGAACCCGGAAGCATCTACAGAACCACTATCCCAGGTCGCATCGATTAAGTACCAGGTGCCCTTCACCTTTGCGGCATTCCAGGCATGGGACTGACCATTGAGATCGCTCGTCTCAGTCCGAGCATCACCGACGACGTAGACGATTTCTTCCCCGATCGCGTTTCCCAGCGCTTCTAAAAGTTTGGCATAGCCCGCACAAACCGCTGTCCGTCGGGTAAACACCGTTTCAGCATCTTGAGGTGGGTAACGCCCTGCAAAGTAGGAAGGCGCGTCATACGCAATGCGGTCGGCTACATAGTCATGCAAAGCCTTGACCCGCAGAAATGGATCGCGCTCCTGTTGAGCAATATACTGAGCAACCGACGCAATGCTGGTTTCCACACTGGCCGGGAGAGTGGCGATCGCCGGATGAATCTGGGTGTTAGCCCAGGGCCACGGACTTGAACTTGGCTGCTCAAGCTGAGACGGTGCGGTAGGAAGGGGGCTGGGTTGAGGAGAGATTTGGGGGTCAGAAGCAGGTCGAACTTCGCGACTGTCTGCATACTGTTGATAAGGATTTTGATGAACTGCAAGGTACAACCACTCCAACCGATTAGCCGCCTGAAAGAGCGATCGCCGCACCCATTCAACTTGAGTACCTTGTTTGCCGTCAAGCATCCAGTCGCCACGAGTGGACAGCGCTAGAAAGGCTGTTTGCGGGCGTAGGGCAAGTAGACAGCCCAAAAAGACGAGGTTGAGCAATAGGGTTCGCAAAATAATGCGATCGCCCCAGGTGATAATCTGCGGATGGCGTTGACGGCGGTTTCTGCCCCACAAGTCCCAGGCGATCGGGAGCAGGGGAAATAACAGAATGCCTGACAAGACGGCTAGCTCGATCGGCCCATTTGTATAAGCAACAAGCGACGATGCCAGCCAAACGCCCAGAACTGGAGTCAAAAAAACCAGAACCGTCAGCAATCCTTTGATCATCGAGAATGGCAGGTCAAGCAAGATCAGGCGCATAGGTTGGATGAGTACGGGGAGTGTATCCCCATTAAAGTTCCCTTTCTGGTGACTACAGCCTACCAGCGGCAGGTTTCAGAAAAAATCGTTTTAGGGAATGTTTGAAAAGTCTAAATCTGGGTTGCCCCACCCGTCGAATATGGGCTTCGTTTCGAGATTGAAGCAGGATTTCTTGATGACAAATCGAATGGCTTTCAACTTGAGCGCTTACAGATTCGCTAGGCTCAAATGCTCTCTCGCCTCTGTCTTGTCTTAGCGATCGCGACGCTGTATCTCAGTGCAGTGGGAACTGAAGGGGTCGAATTTGGGTATCTTCGTTTTGTTGACCCGCATTGGTTTCGCGGCAGTCGCTATCTCAAGATCCATTGGCACTGGATTCGTCAATCCTTGGTACAGGGTTGGAATCTACCGACTCGCTTAGAGTGTAGTTTGGTAGATGCTCAACTGCTAACGATCGACCAACAATGCCGCCATTGTCGCACTCACCCAAGACAAGCCTGCACAAATCAACATGACTACCCGAAAAGTATCCACAAAAGCTAACTTAACGGCTATTTCGATAGCATTGAGCGTTTGTGGTGCAAGGTCTGGCAAGACGATCGCTTGTCCAAATTGGCTGGCTCCTGCTTGGAGTGCGATTTGTACCTCGGTGGATAGATTGAGACTTGCCGTGTGAGTGGTCAATGCTTCTGCAAAGGTACTGAGTGCTATCGAACCGACAATAGCGATCGCTAACACTCCTGCCGTCCGTGCTACGGCATTGTTAATTCCTGATGCAGTTCCGGCATAGTGTGTAGGCACCGATCCCATTACAGCCGTGGTCAAAGGGGCAACCGTCACCGCCATTCCTAGCCCAAACACGAGAATGCCAGGGAAAAAAGTAGTCCAGTAGTCAGCAGATCCGTGGGTGAGTCCGACAATCGCCAGCAGTAGAAACCCCAGCCCAGTCAAAAAAGGGCCAATGATCAGGGGTAGTCGTGATCCATAGCGATCGGTTAACCTTCCAGCCCAGGGCGATAGTCCGGCTAACATAAGTGCAAAGGGCAGATCGGCAAGTCCCGCGATCGCTTGTCGATAGCCTTGTGCTTCTACTAGATTGAGGCAGAGGAAAAAAGGGCCGACACTAAAGGCTGCATACAGAAATAAGGTGAGAAGATTCGTACCGCTAAAGGTGCGCGACTGAAACAGAGAAAGGGGCAACATCGGGTGAGCGCTACGAGCTTCGACGATGCCGCAAAGAACTAGCGTAAAGGTGCCGACTAGTAGTGATCCGTAGCTATGCAGGTTGCTAAATCCCAATTTGGGCAGAGAGATAAAGCCATAGGTGAGTCCTGCTAGTCCTACCATCATCAGGATTGCGCCTGGGTAGTCAATTTGAGAAAAAGCGGTTTCATCCCGACTTTCTGGGACTTTCAGGTGAAGGATTAGCAGTGTAATCAATCCGATCGGTAGGTTAATCAAAAACACGCCGCGCCAGAGTCCAATATCTGAGAGACCGCCGCCCAAGACTGGCCCTGCAATCGTCACGATCGTCGTTGCTGCTGACCAGGTGCCGATCGCGTGTCCTCGCTTCTCTGAACTAAACGTAGCCGTGATAATCGCCAGGCTACCAGGAATCATCATTGCACCGCCGATGCCCTGTATAGTTCGTGCCCCGATAAGTAGCTCGGTCGTTGGCGTTAGCCCACAAACCAGAGATGCCAGAATGAATAAGCTAACTCCCGCCATGAATACTTTTTTGCGTCCCAGCTTATCACCGAGTGACCCACTAACTAGAATGAGTGCAGCCAACATTAGCAGGTAGACATTCACAATCCACAGTAGTTGTATTCCACTTGCCTGAAGATCTTTTTGTAAAGAGGGTAAAGCAACATTCAAGGCAGAGGCATCAATAAAGGCCATGCTGGAGGCAAGAATGGTGGAAAACAAGACCCAGCGTTCTCCTCCGGGCGAAAGATCATGCGCGATCGTCTCCTGCTGAACTTCAGTTGCTGTCACGATCATTTGGTTCTTCCACGAAGCGAATATTACAAATAGCTGATCTGTTTCTGTCACTCATTTTCTGTCCGAGCAATAATGAGAAACAGAACTCGATCTCCCAAATTTTTTCTTTGATTCCGTTAGTTGAAATCAGCTACCTTGTTAGTCAATGTTAGTCCTAGCGGCAACCCTATTTGAATCATAAAACCGTAGTTCGATCACTTTTTATGTATGAGCAAAGTGTTCAAGATACATTCGATCTATGAATTGCCTAGAACTGCAATATAGAAGTGAGATAGCTTACTAAAATCCATATTCATGAGTTAAAAACAGAACTTCAGCAATCTAAATTTGAGGGGTGATCCTACTTGATTGACAGATCTCTCGCCAACCGATCGAAGTTCTCTCCAGTTTGAGTCTAGCAACTGTGTCGAATGCACTTGCTCTCTAACTTAAAGGGTCACTCGTGACAAAGACGGGACAGAAGGGTGAAGATAAACCGTCCCTTATTTGCATCACAAAATGGGTCGCGTTGTTGAATGGGTCGCGAGGGGATAGACAGCACGACCCATTAATTCAGCAACACCCAGGAGATCTTGTGGATATTTGTGTTATCTCGATTCAACTCGATCGCCATTTTCTTCTTCTTCGGCGATCGGGTTGTCCTCCAAATATCGAGGGTTTACCAAGATGGAGCTAAAAAGTTCATCTGGAGTCACTCCTCTAAGTTTTGCAGAGTGTTCCAGCATTTCCTGAATTTTTTCTTTAGCTTGCTTCACCCGAACCCCTACGACTGCTGTCGCCAAAGCAGCCTTACTCTTCCCGGTAAGGGCCGCCCACACAGATAGCCAATGATCGTCGTGTTCTCCCAAAGGTCCAATCGTAAATCGCTTAGGCATATCGTCCCTATCAATGTCAGTAGATAAATCTAGCTCCGCTCTATTGCCCTGATGCAGATACATATCTCCTGATGCAGATATATATCTATAGAGTTCCCACAATAAACCCACTAGAGATGCAGGTAACGATTTCGGAAGCTAGGTCTACAATAATGAGTGTAGCTTAAGTATAAACTGAGTTTACGTCACTCATATCAACCTCAATAAATATAAAGTTTTGATTTATATTCACTTCGTAGAAACTCACTGGAGGGTTCATGGCGATGAAGATAGAAAATAGCTAAAGCGCTTTGCTAGTTAGCTTTCCACCCATTTAGAGAAGAGAAATCTGAAAAGCTATGTCAGTGGGTACTCCCCCAAAGTTCTTCTCAACAACCTCCTGAGAATCCTTACAGAGCCAACTTCTATCTAGTTGAAGGAATCTAATAAAACCATGACAAAAAAACGTCCGCGGCGGCTCCAAATAGAGATATCAGCAGACTTGGAACGAAAGTTGATCTTGTGGGCTGCAACCAGAGATATGAAACTTAACCCCTGGGTCAAACTTGTTTTAAGAATGAGATCTGACGAAATTTGGCCTAAGATTCATACGCTTTTGGAAGAAAAAGCTGAACGGCTAAAGATGCCACTAAATGAATTAGAGCAAAAGATCCTGGAACAAAACGGGTTTGACTTTGAGCGGGAAAGAGAAGAGCTAGAAAGTGGCTCATCATTAGACAATGGGTCGTTTGAAGATGAGAACGATAATGGATCGTTGGAAGATGAGAGCAATCTCGACTAACCCATCTTGAACAAGGTGACGCTAAAAGCCAGGGGATTGTTTCTTAAAAATGAATGGTTGCTCAATGCCAATGACTTAAGGGACTTGCGCGAAAATAGAATTCCTCGCTGCGTTGTCTGTAGATTTCGACTCCGCTTAACCTACTTGCTGAGAGGCTAAGTGAAGCCGAAGCTTGATCAATCGGGACTCTATTAAACTGCCAATCTCTAACCTTGTCTGTGAAGTTTGAATAGTCTGTTTGAAAACTTATAGATTTGTAAAAGGATGTAAAGAAGGAAACAGGGAGAACGATCGCTTGTTAGCTTTCTGCCGACATAGTTCTAAGGACATTTCCAGAAATAGTTTTACCCAAGTTGACCGCTCTGACCCCTCCCAACCTTCCCTTAACAACGGGAGGAGCCGTAGGCGGTGGGGTACGTCGGTAGCTTCTTATCTAGAAATCTCCTACGTTCTCAAATCCGTCCCAGCCTTTTTGCAACTTGGTAAACTCATGCACAGGGTCGAGGCTCCCAGCTTCGATCGAAGTTTTGGTCTGTAAAAAAATATATCTGATTCAAAGTTGCACAGATCTGGTGCATATGCTACTATTCTTCGCAAAGGTAAAACTAACACTCACTATTCAATAACCCGGTTGTAGCAGGTGACGGCATTCGGTGACTACCAGCCGTCTACGATTACGAGAATAGTGCAATCAAACTAATACTTGATGTAAGTAAGGCCGTTCTACTGTCTTGCTTTCAGCCTGTATGCCTTGAAGTTCAGAGCAGCCCGGTAAACCAGTACAAGGGAGAGGCAGAACTCATGAAACCCGTGAAATATTTAAGATACCCCTGGTATCAAAGCTTACTAGAAGTTGAATCACACTCCAGGAGGCAGCCCGATCGAGCTTTGAGCCTTGATCAAGGGCTATCGACTCCCGTATCCATCACGCCTTGGAAAAGAAACAGACAGCATCAATCGATTAAAGGTTGTCTGCTAGACCGCCGTAGAAGCTTATTGTGCAATAGCCTTCATCAATAGCCATCTCATCGGAGGAAGCCAAATGATGACCATAGCCTTTATTCAACACGCGATCGCCTATCACAAACAGGCTTTGCAGAGCCTTCCAGAGGACGCTGACACTCCCGATCGGTGGAAGCATCTCGGTGCAATTTCTGTTTTAGAGGCACAGCTAAATGAGTACATAGCCACAGCCATTGAGAGAGATATTGACCTCTTCCAAGACTCTGTAAGCCCACAACTATTGTTTCCTGAAAGATCAGCATCCCCAACCTCGTGCCCCCTTCGCTAACCTCACTGTAAACCTTTCCTAACTAGCCTGCTGTATGTCATTAGCCAAGATCGATGACCTTCTCGTTAGGCTGCTTGCGTTCGCTCACGAACTAGCTCCTGATCTGCCATCCAACTTGGTGGAGCAGGCAGTGCTCGATGAAATTCTTTCTCTTGTGGATCAGACGGACTCTAACTTGGCATCCGACCCGGTAGAGCAGGCAATCAGACAATCATTTCTCGATTTGGCGCAGGCAAATGTCCAAGGCATGAGATTCAAGCTTCGGAGTGAAGACTGGGAGAATTCTCCTGGGATTATATTGCACAAACTGATTGAAAGCATCTGTGTCAATCAGGTCGGGGAAAGCAGTCTCAAAATCGACTGAGACGGTAGAGCAAGAATTTTGTTCAATCCCGGTTCATTCTCCTTTTTGTTGAATTTTGGAACCAGCAAATCTATGTTCACTATGAGTCAAAAGCGCCTAGCTCTCATCTCGGTTCACGGCGATCCTGCTGTTGAGATTGGCAAAGAAGAAGCAGGTGGACAAAACGTCTATGTGCGTCATGTGGGTGAGGCACTAGCTCGTCAAGGGTGGCAGGTTGATATGTTCACTCGGAAGGCAAGTCTGGAACAGCTTTCTATTGTTGAACATAGCCCAAACTGCCGAACCATTCGTCTGATCGCCGGGCCTCAAATCTTTGTCCCCAGAGACGAGATTTTTGAGTATGCACCTGCGTTTGTTCAGTCACTGCTCGACTTTCAGAGAAGATCGCATCTTCAGTACTCCCTGGTTCACACCAATTATTGGATTTCATCTTGGGTTGGGATGGAGTTGAAGCGACACCAGCCCTTAAAACAGGTGCATACCTACCACTCATTGGGCGCAATCAAGTATAAATCGGTTACGACTGCTCCATTCGTTGCTCAGACTCGATTAGGAGTAGAGAAGACTTGTCTAGAGACAGCAGACCGGATTGTGGCAACCAGTCCCCAAGAAAAAGAGCATATGCACGCGCTTGTTTCGACAAAAGGCAGTATTGACATCATTCCCTGCGGTACTGATATTCAACGGTTTGGGGCAGTCCATCGGTTAGAAGCACGGCGGAGGCTGGGAATTCCCCTTGCTGCGAAGGTGGTCTTTTATGTCGGGCGGTTTGACCCGCGCAAGGGAATTGAAACGGCAGTGCGAGCGGTGAGTCGCTCTACCCTGCGAGGCAGTGCTGACTTGAGGTTGGTGATTGGAGGGGGGAGTCGTCCGGGTGAAAGCGATGGAATCGAGCGCGATCGCATTGAGCGTCTCGTAAACGAATTGGGCATGAATGAGATGACTACTTTTGCTGGTCGCCTGGATGCGGAGTTGCCACTTTACTATGCTGCGGCGGATGTTTGTGTGGTGCCCAGTCACTACGAACCCTTTGGTTTGGTTACGATCGAAGCGATGGCTTCTGGTACGCCCGTAGTGGCGAGTGATGTGGGTGGGTTGCAGTTCACCGTGATTCCTGAAGAAACCGGATTGTTGGTGCCAGCAAAGAATGATGTCGCGTTTGCGGTGGCAATTGATCGCATTCTCACTAACCCCGACTGGCGCGATCAGCTAGGACAGACTGCTAGAGAGCGAGTCGAGATACAATTTAGTTGGGAAGGAGTGGCATCTCAACTCAGTCAACTCTATCTACAGTTACTAATGGAGCCATCAAGATCACTGGCTCAAGTCGGTTCCTATGACCGGAGTAGGGCAACGTCAATCAGTTGAGCGCTTCATAGAGTGAAAAATTTTCCGAGTGTGTTCCCTTTACTTCTATCAGCCAACTAGGAGGTGATGTATGAATTTTTTAATTAGAACGATCAGATTTCCTAAATCAGTTGACGATCGCTCTATTGCACAGTTTCGTCAGCAAGCTGACTTTGCAATTCGATCAGGAATTGGTGTTGTGTTAGTTGATTTTACAGAAGTTAAGTTTCTGAGTAGCCTCGGATTGATGGCATTGGTAACGGTATTTAAGCAGATTCAAGTAAATGATAAGAGGCTCTTTCTTTGCTCTGTGAATGAGCAGATTAGAATGTTGTTAGAGCTAACGGGAATGGATGAAGTATTTGAGATCTACGAGAGCCAAAACTCTGCCCTTACCGTAGCATCGTTCAGAGAAGACTTTAGTAAGGAATTTTAGTCGCCTGAACATCGATCGTGATGGGAGATGACGAGTAGGTTCGCGGTTGAACTGGCCCTTTTTTCTGAAACAAAGGTAATATCCTTGAATGTTGTTCAATCAGATACTCATCGAGTACTTCATCGATAATTTGTAGCTTCTCAACATTTGTATTGATGCGCTTGAGTGTTTCTGCACAAGTAAAATTTGGATGCCCCAGCATTGAGTGGCTTGCTTTAAATTCGGCGAGTCTCAAATGGATGATGCTCAAAAACTTTCCAAAGTTTGCTTGAACCATAGACTCGGTGGAGTAATTTGGAATCTTACTAGCCTCAAAGCTCTCATACTCAAGAGACTTAATCAGGAGTGCAGCGCTGTAAGCCCGATCGAGCGCTCTTTCAGGTGTACTCAAAAACCATTGTCTCGCAGCTTGCCAAGATGCCTGGCAGGTTTTATGGAGATGCCCTTTGCTCTTGACGAAAGTAGAAGTTTTCATGCAAAAGAATTTATGTTAATGGATTTTATGCTGATAGATAATGCGCTCGGTCAAGCTAGAAGTTCAAAGCAAAGTCAACTCTGCCAACCCTGGTCGTCGCACTGAATCAACCGAGCGTCAGGGAAATCGATCAAATTCTCTGTTGCCCCAGCAAAAACCTCACACCGAGTGTCCAGGTCAAGACCATTGCACCCTGATTGACTGACAAATCTTTTCAGGTAGGTTGGGTTGAACCTGGTGAAACCCAACGTTAGCAACGGTAGAAAGGCTGCTGTTGGGTTTCGCGTTGCTCAACGCCCTACGAAGAATCGAGAGGTTCAGGAGTTTTGTCAGTCAACCAGCCATTGCACCATTATTAACGGCATCTTATTGCGACTTAAAAAACAAAGTCTAGCCCTGTATTGCAGATCAAGGGTACGGGTTCTTGCTCAAAACTGATTAGTGATAGGTGGTCAACATTATCTAATAGCGTTTGTGCTGCCAGGAATCCAGCGATCGTCCAAGTTTGAAACTTTCTGGCTTCTTTACCGACTAATCGCCCTTGTCTTCCATCGTAGTATTCGGGCCACTGATCTCGCGCTAGTCGATTTTGAGCGATTGCCAGCGCTTTACAAGCGATTTCTGGTCTCCCGCATTTCTGAGCAGCAGCAGTGAGTAGCCACAGCATCACGGGCCAACTCCCTCCATTGTGGTAAGACCAAGGAGTATTTTTTGGATCACACCCTGTGATCAACCGCCAATCTTGCCCTTCAACTGCTGGAAAGCAGAGCTTCATCGGCATCTGCCCAACTAAATCGTGCCAGCGATACTCAATCATATCCAGGATGGCGTGGGATTGTTGTGGGCTTGCTAGAGACATCACGATCGCAAGCAAGTTGCCTTGAGTAAAAAAGCGAAAGTCCATTTGGGCAGGGCCTAAGTTTCCAACAAAGTAGCCGCCTTTTTCTGGCAACCACTCTACTAACCAATCTGGAATTGTGCCAGGATAAATGTTAAGCCAATTAACAACTGACTCGCCAAACTCTTCGACTCGGTAATGGTAGATTTTTTCTAATCCATCTAAATCTAGCCAGTAGTAAGTACGAATGTGATGTGCGAGATGACTGAGCCGATCGCGAATAGCCTGTAAGTAGAGTGTCCCCTTCTCATCAGGTAGCAGTAGCTCACTAGCGGCTTGCAGCGCTCCATATAGCAAACTCTGAATCTCAAGTGGGTAACCATAGACTCCCATTCGTCTGTCAATCATGAATGAGCCATCAGGAACTAGAAGCGTGGGAAACATGTCGAATCGAGGAGTTAAGCACAGGTCAAGAATCAGTCGAAGACCTTCTTGAAATTCAGGTTTGTGAGCCAGGGTTAGATCACCTGTAGCTTTCCCATAAGCGCGTAATAAGATGGGCCACCAAAAGCAAGAATCGATCGGCGCAACACGAGCGATCGCCTGTTCACCAAAATCGGCACTAATAAATTCGCTGATTCCTTTAGAGGCTACCTTAAAACTAGCAGGCATGATGCCTTGACCTGGTTTGAAGCAATTTAACTGCTTTTCATGACTTTGAAGCTCTAGAGTCAGCGTGAGAAAATTGCGAACAATTTCAACTTCGCCCTGCATCAAAAAGACTAAAGCAGAAACGACAAAATCACGAGTAAAACACTGGTCATAATTGAGTGTACTCATTCCTGGATCACAGGCGGCGACTGTTCCAACAGGGGTCTTCTGATAGTAAACAATTGAAGCTTGCAGAGCTTCGCGTGCTTCGTCTATTGCTGTTTGAATCGGTTTCATTGTGTATCACTGGATGTTAACAAGGGGAGCATCCCAATTGTGTCGCACAGTCTTTCTGCCCTCACCCTCTCCCCCAGGAGAAGAAACAAGAGATCTGACTCCCTTCTCCCTGGGGAGAAGGGCTGGGGATGAGGGCAATCCGAGATTCTAATTGGGATGCTCTCGTTAACAGGTGGCTAGATGGATAATTGTGCAACTTGTTGGTCACTGTTTAACGTCAGTTCGATGAGAGGGACTCGCTTCGTTTGAATCGGCTTCAGCCCCCTAAATCCCCCAAATTGGGGGACTTTGACCAAGAAAAAATTCCAGAGTTCAAAGAAATTATGCTGATTCAAAGTCCCTCAGAATGGGGGATTTAGGGGGCGAAGCGCTCAATAACGAAGCGAAAAAACTCCATCGAATTCACGTCTGTTTAAGAGAGTTTCTACTAGCGGGAGTGAGAGGAGAAAGTTGTCTTTGACAAGCCTCGTGAGAAGTGAGAGAGGAAAGAAGCACTTTGATCAATGTAATCTGCAACAATCCTCCCTCGCTTTTAGACAGAATATGACGCTTTTAGAGTCCTCTCAGTAAGCTCTGAAGACGCTTTGCGGTTTGAGGGCGGTGAAGTTTTTGGATCGCTTTGGTTTGAAGCTGAAGCACACGGTCTTCTGACAGGTTATATAGACTGCTCACTTTATCTAGTGGGGACGGTTCACTTTGAAAAAGGCCATAGAGAGAAAAGACGATATCCCGTTCGCGGCTAGATAGCACTTCATCCAGGATATTTCGCACCTCTTGATGGATAAGAGTCTCGGCAGTTTGTTCTTCAAGTAGCTGAGAGGTATCTTCTAACAGGTCTACTAGCTCAGTTTTTTCTTCTTCACCAACGGTATGGTTGAGAGAAATAGCACGGCGGCGCACCCGTTGTAGCGCAACTAACTGACGTGGAGAAACTTCTAAAATTTTGGCTAGTTCGCTCTCTGTAGGGCTACGCCCTGATGTTTTGTGAAAGTCACAGATGATTTGTTTAAGCTTGTTGAGCTTGGTCACCGTCTGGTAGGGCAATCGAACAGTGTGGCAATTGTGAGCGATCGCCTGATTGATGCACTGATGTACCCATCCATACGCATAGGTTGAGAATTTATAGCCTCGCTCTGGATCAAACTTCTCAACAGCACGGTTTAGTCCCAATACGCCTTCTTGAATTAAATCTGGGAGAAGCTCTTTGTGATTGGGATACTTGTGAGCGATCGAGACCACCAATCGCAGGTTTGAGCAAATCATTTTGCGCTTGGCAATGCGCCCTTGTTTGCAGCGTTGCTCTAATTCAGATGTTTCAATTGCCAGCCTTGCCGCAAGCTCAGAGGGTTTAGGAATTCGACCCAGTTCTTGAGTGAGACCATTGCGCTGTTCTTCAGCAGATATTAGAAACCTGACTTGTCGAGCGAGTTCAATTTCCTCAGTTGCTGTGAGCAGAGGGTAGCGAGACATGACCTGCAAAAAAGCAGGCACTGAGTCTGCTAGGGGACTGATGTAATGCTCAGAGGGTGATGGTGAGTCTTTGTCAGGAGCAAGGTTGTCTTGTGGGGGTGTCTGGCGATCGATACTTTTTGTACGTCTGAGACGTGTTGTTGCTTGCCGGGCAGATTTCATGGTTGCGATCGGGTCTAATGTCTTTAAACTCTTCATAATTCAGTACTTAAAGCAATCAGTTGCGGAGTGTTAGTAAGTTTCTACATGCCATCTTCCAGCTTTCTTCAATTGCTTTTGGTACTCAGCCCAATCGACTCCATCCTCAAGCGCAGCCTGACTCAAAGCTTCATTAATTCCCCCTTCCATGCCTTTCAGCCCACAAATATAGACATAGGTGCTTTCTCGCTGAAGAAGATGCCAAAGCGTTGTTGAATAGTTAGCAATGAGATCTTGGATGTACATCTTGCCACCTCTACTGTTCCTCTGCTCACGGCTAATTGCATACTGGATGGTGAGTCTTGTTCCATCTAAGTCTCGCAGATACTCCAGTTCGTTTCTGTACAGAATATTGGCAGTTGTGGGAATCCCAAAGAACAGCATGGCATCACCATTGAACATATAGTCCGCATGGTATTCATCAAACATTCGCCACAGGAAGGCTCGGAAAGGGGCAATCCCTGTTCCAGTTGCCATCATAATGACGGTTGCATTTGGGTCATCAGGCAGTAGAAAACTATTACCCACTGGGCCCACAATCTGTACGTCATCACCTGGTTGCATGTTGCAGAGGTGGCTGGAGCAAGTCCCGTAGATGATTTCGCCTGTTTCTGGATGGGGGTATTCTAGAAGTCTGACACAAAGCGAAACGGTCTGATCGTCCCCGTGATCTCCATGCCGAGTGGAGGCGATCGAGTAAAGCCGCAGTTTATGAGGTTTGCCTTTACTATTGGTTCCGGGTGGAATAATACCAATGCTTTGTCCTTCTACATAGCGGAAGTTTTTATCAGGCAGTCTGAGAATGATATGGCGGACATCTCCAATAGCGCCTGGATGAACAAGTTTTTCGTTGAGCAAACATTGACCGATCAGAGGGTGATCTGGACGATACAGGTTAACGGGAATGCTGGCTGTAGTCTGTGTCATGATTTTTCTCACTTGCAGTGCTTGAAAAAAGTTTGGTGGACACCCGATGACTCTTATAACTGCTAACTAAGCGGCTAGTTATCAATGTCGCAATTTCCACTCTATAGTTGACCCTAAGCCCAGGGTGCATTGTTGCAGAGTGCCTGGTAGATCGCCGCTTCCAGTAAAATTAAAATAGATACTGATTAGACTCACTGCTATAGCTTAAGTAGATAAGAGTGACAAACCTGGGACAATCTAATCTCAAGCTGAAAAGAAGTAAAATTTTACTAGCTAGACAACCTTTGTCTATAGATAGGACAGCTTGACAGCTTTAGAGTCCATCAAACTTTGTGGGGAGTATCCCAATTGTGTAGCCCAGTCTTTCTGCCCTCACCCTCACCCGCTCCTCCAGGAGGGGAAACAAGAGATCTGACTCCCTTCTCCCTGGACAGACGGGCTGGCAAAGTCGCCCCACTTCGTGAGGAGGGCAATCCGAGATTTTGCACAATTGGAATGCTCCCACTTTGTGTCTCTACGTTGACTGAGGCTGCTGTAGGGGAATTTGAATCGAAAACTCGGTGCCTTGTCCGATCGCCGATCGACAAGATAGCTTTCCGCCGTGTTTTTCTACGACAATCTGGTAGCTGATTGAGAGACCCAATCCGGTGCCTTGGCCTACAGATTTGGTGGTGAAGAAGGGGTCAAACAGCTTGGAACGGACAGTTTCACTCATCCCTTTACCATCGTCAGCAATGCGGACTGTTGCCCAGTGATTGCTAGTAACCTCCGTGTAAATCCGAATTGTATTAGGGTTGGCTTTGATCTCCTCAAACGTGCGCTCCTGGTTAGATTCTTCTAAAGCATCGATCGCGTTACTCAGAATGTTCATAAACACCTGGTTGAGTGGCCCTGCATAGCAGTTTACTAAAGGCAATTGTCCATACGCCTTAATCACTCGGATTTCTGGACGCTGTGAGTTAGCTTTCAAACGATTGTTTAGAATGACGAGTGTGCTATCGATGCCTTCATGAAGATTGACAGCCTTAATTTCGGCTTCATCTAGGCGAGAGAAATTCCGTAGAGACAGCACAATTTCACGGATACGATTGGTGCCCAGATACATTGATTGGACAACCTTCGTGAGATCTTCTACCAGAAAATCGACCTCGATCGCGGCAATCTCGGCTTGAAGTTGGGGTGATGGATTGGGGCAGTCTTGTTGATAAAGCTGTAACAGTCTGAGCAGGTCTTGAGCATACTCCTCAACATAGCTGAGGTTGCCATGAATAAAATTAACCGGGTTATTAATTTCGTGGGCTACCCCTGCGACCATTTGCCCAATGCTGGACATTTTTTCACTCTGAATCAGACTCATTTGAGTGCGTTCCAGTTCTTTTAACGTTTGCTCAAGTGAGCTATTTTTCTCGCTGAGTTCATGCGTTCTAGTTTCAACCTGCTGCTCTAGCGTGTGACTATAGACTTCTAATTGTTCATTCGCTTCGATTTGGGCTTGTAGCAGGTACTTTACTTTCCAGATCAGTTGGTTGAGTGCTGTCGTTAATTCGCCTACTTCATCCTGGCTGGTGACAGGTGCTTGCAGATCAAAATTTTCGGTCTGGATAACCTGCTGGGCAACGTTAGCAGTCATTTGAATCGGATGAGCGATCGCTCGGCTGGTGGAGATAGCGCAGAAAATGGCGATCGCGATCGAGAATAGTAGGCTAATTGTAATGATCTGGGTTCGCAATTCCAGAGCAGCCTCTATAGATTCGTTTGCTTCCTCATGCTCCTCAAGCGCAACTTTCAGCAGATTATCCACCCGCTTTGAGAATTCATCAAACTCAAAGACTAACGAATCGTTATTCGTCTCGATTAACTGAGTCTGAGCCGCCTTTCTCTTCTCTGGTGGCAAGTTCTGTGGATTTAGCTGCTGAAGCTGTTTTTCGACTTGCTGTAAGCGCAGATCCAAACCCTCGTAGGACTGACTCAACTGGTCAAGTGCCTCTTGCTCGATCGCGGATTCTTCAACTTCGGGATTGAGATATCCTTGAGACGATTTAAACTCTGCCCATACCTGACGGGAGGATGCTAGATGAGTCAAAAAATCGGCATACTCTATTTGCCACAGGATCGGCTTTTCCATCAACAGGACGAGTTGTTTTTGGTGAAGATGGGCTTCTAAGACATCACCCTCCATCCGATAGAGCAGACTGATCTCCTCCGTGGCATCTTCTTCCGCTTCATAGGCCTCCCGCTGATAATAATCTGCAACTAAAAATCCGGCCGTGATTCCCACAACGGCAACTCCCAGTGCCAGACCATACCCACCACTAATCTTTTGGCCCACCTTCAAGCGACTAAACCATCGGCCCCACCCCTTTTTTACAGAAGACTGTATGTCAGGAAACTCCCCTACCGTTTGGTGAATTGGCTGAGGGGGTTGATTCGTTGGAGTTCCTTGAGATTGAGGCATGGAATCGTCTAAAGATGAAGAGTTAGAGCAGGCACGAGGTCACTATCTATCAGAATACCCCTGAGACCTCTAATAATCTCTCTTCAACTGTAATTAGGTAAAGGGTTGTCGATCGACCAATCTCTCTATTTTGCGCCTGGCTCTTTTTGTCCCAAGTTTATCACCCTCTAAAGTCTAAGCTTGCTGAAATACAGAGCGGTTGTTGATCCTGCCGATTTCCGATTTGAGGTTCTTGCTGTAAGAACTCACTTTTTGCAAGTTGAATAGGCAACAACTTTACTGTATTTGAACCTGTCCAAAACGATATTCTCAAAGCCTTGGGGTGCAGAACCGATAGACAACCTTCTCCCAGCTAGAAATAAGTGGGGCAGAGCCGTGTGGAGAGAGTAGATCGTTTGCCTGCTAATCATAAGGAGACTTTGATGATTTATAACCACAACCCTTCTCAAGTGTCCAAAACTGTTTACTTCAGAGTAAACGTCAACGGGAATATGCAGCTTCTTCCAATGGAAGTGAATACTCAAGGCTTGCTTAGATACATCGGAAAATATGAATGCGATCGCTCAATTGTTGATTCACAGATTTCTAAGCATCTTGAATAGCTGGGATGTTTGTGATGACTCGAAGCAATCTTCAGCAGTATGAAGTGGAGCCAAGGCTCGTGAAGGGGTTTTCCCTTAATTTTGATTCTCATAGACGCTTAGATATCGCTCTACCTCGGCGACCTTTAGCAAAATTGGTGAGCGATCGATCGTTCCAATGATTTACCTTTTTGAAATTGGAGAAATCACTATGTTGACTGACCTGACAATCAATTCTTGGACAGCAATCATCTTGGGACTCAGTGTGATCTTGTGCCCGACTCTGTGCTGGATTCAAGCTGCCAGAGTTCGCAATCTTTATCGCTAGTTTCATCCAGGTATTAGGGTGTGTTTTGACTGCAAGATTCACCCTAATATTCAAAGCTTTCTATCTTAATGATCCGCTCCAACTTGTTCGTTTTGCAGGGAGTTCTGCGTAAGCCGTGAAAATTCCAAGTAGTATTTTAACGCTAGTAGCGGGTATCCTTCTCGCCTGGGTGAGTCTATGGGTCGGTCAGCACCACGGTTTGTTACCCATTGCCGCTTCTAAGGAAGCCTTCTTAGTCGATGGATTGTTTAATACGATGATGACGATTTCGGTCGGGTTATTCATCATTGTGCAAGGGGCGATCGTGTTTGCTGCGATTCAATTTCGGCAGCGTCAAGGAGATGACACCGATGCTCTACCCATCCACGGCAACATTCCCCTCGAAATTTTTTGGACTGCTATTCCTGCGATCGTTGTTTTGGGACTAGCCGTTTACAGTTTTGACGTTTACACCCAGATCGGGGGGCGCGACCCAATGGATCACAGTGCCCAGGCTCACAGTAGGTCGGCGATCGCTCAAGTGTCTGGATCAGCCATAGCCGCCCCTTTACCGTCTAATGCGTCCTCAAATGCGTTTGTAGAGACTGTTGTAAAGACTGTTGCAGAGACCACAGTTCCTTCAGAGTCTCGTACAGGAGTAATCCAACCTGCTTCAGCCTTGACGGTGAATGTAGCAGCCATGCAATTTGCCTGGATTTTTAGTTACCCAGACAGTGGGGTGATGGCTGGAGAACTGCATGTTCCATTGGGTCGTGAAGTGCGGGTCAATCTCTCAGCCAATGATGTGATTCATGCCTTTTGGGTGCCTGAGTTTCGTCTGAAACAAGATGCAGTCCCAGGTCGAGAATCTGTGTTGAGCTTTACGCCGACCTCTGCGGGAACTTACCCTTTGATTTGTGCAGAACTTTGTGGTGCTTATCATGGAGCCATGAAATCGCAGGTCATTGTAGAAACACCCGCAGAATTTGATCATTGGATTCAGACGCAGATTGCCAGTGGAGCAGCAGACCCTGAGACCGCGATCGCTCAAAACCCAGCAGAGATGACTCCCTCAGAGTTTCTGGCTCCCTATGCTCAAGAAATCGGAATTACTCCTGAGACGTTAGAACAACTACACCACACTCATGATGCAGGTCAAAATTTGGCATAATGTCGATTTTTACTTCCTGAGAACCGACTTCTGCGAAAGGTCATCCAACTCGACCAGCACAAGGATTAATTTTGTATGACACAAGCGCAGCTTCAAGAAACGACCAATTTTGTGACCCCTATCCCTGACGAAGAGCCAAAGGGGACACACTGGCGAGAATACTTCGGATTTAGTACAGATCATAAAGTGATCGGCATTCAGTACCTGGTGACAACGTTTGTTTTTTACCTGGTTGGGGGAGCGCTGGCGACAATGGTTCGCACAGAATTAGCAACTCCAGAAGTCGATTTTGTGAGCCGCGAAGTTTACAACAGCTTATTCACAGTTCATGCAACGGTGATGATCTTTTTGTGGATTGTCCCCGCTGGGACAGGTGGCTTTGGAAACTATCTGGTGCCTTTGATGATTGGGGCACGAGACATGGCATTTCCTCGCTTAAATGCGCTGGCATTTTGGATGATTCCACCCGCAGGGTTGTTGCTGTTAAGTAGCTTCTTTGTGGGCGCTCCTGGTGCAGGCTGGACTTCTTATCCACCATTAAGCACAACGGGCGACAAAGCAGGTGAGGCAATTTGGATTCTCAGCGTCCTACTGCTTGGCACGTCCTCTATCTTGGCCGCCCTAAATTTCATCGTCACCATCTTTAAGATGCGTGCCCCTGGGATGGGATTTAACCAGATGCCATTGTTCTGTTGGGCAATGCTATCAACATCCGCTCTGGCGCTGATTGCAACCCCTGTATTAGCGGGTGCGTTGATCTTACTGGCGTTTGATTTGCTAATAGGAACTTCCTTCTTTAATCCCACAGGCGGTGGAGATCCGATCGTCTATCAACACTTGTTCTGGTTTTACTCGCATCCGGCAGTTTATATTATGATTTTGCCCTTTTTTGGGGCGATTTCAGAGATTTTGCCCGTTCATGCTCGTAAACCCATCTTTGGCTACAAAGCGATCGCTTACTCCAGTCTTGCAATTAGCTTTCTAGGCTTGATTGTTTGGGCACACCATATGTTTACCAGCGGCACGCCGCCCTGGTTGCGAATGTTTTTCATGATCACGACGATGATCATCGCTGTGCCCACGGGCATCAAGATCTTTAGCTGGGTCGCCACGATTTGGGGTGGTAAGCTGCGATTAAATAGCGCCATGCTGTTTGCGTTGGGATTTATCTCAATGTTTGTGATTGGTGGTATTAGCGGGGTTATGGTTGCTGCTGTTCCCTTTGACATTCACGTTCACGATACTTACTTTATCGTGGCTCACCTCCATTACGTATTGTTTGGTGGTAGCGTGTTTGGGATTTATGCCGCCATTTACCACTGGTTTCCCAAAATGACAGGGCGAATGCTCAATGAAACACTGGGTAAAATTCACTTTGTGCTGATGTTGATCGGGTTTAATGTCACCTTCTTTCCAATGCACAAGCTAGGACTAGAAGGCATGAATCGACGGGTTGCAGAATATGATCCAAAGTTTGCAGCGATCAACTTGATTTGTAGCATCGGTGCTTACTTGCTGGCAGTTTCGACCCTTCCCTTCGTTGTGAATGTTATTTGGAGTCTCATTTCAGGCCCCAAAGCTGGAAATAATCCCTGGCGAGGCCTGACGCTAGAATGGATGACAACTTCGCCGCCGCCAGTAGAAAACTTTCTCATTGATCCCGTTTTGGTCACAGGCTTCTATGACTATGGCGGTGTGCCCGATCATGGGACAGGAAGCAATCATCAGAAAGATGGCTTTGTAGATGTGTTGTTCTCTGATCCCGCAGGTTCTTCGATATCAGATAGTCCTGATGATCTAGCTGTTCAGTCTGCTCGATCGCTGACTCATCCTGACAGCCACGAAGAAATCCTTAGCCAGGAATAAGTAAATCATCCTTCAAAGTGTATGGGTTAATTAGCAATGACAGCGTTGCTGAATCATGGGACGAATTGCCCTAAAGTGAAGGGAAACCCAATGTTCAAAGTTCCCCAATTTTGGGGGATTTAGGGGGCGGAAAGATTGGCACTTCCCACGCATTCATCCCTCCAATCAGCAACGCCCAATGGACTAGCGGCCCATACACCGTGACTCGACAATCTTTTAAAACCGAACCAACACTCATGCAAAGCTCAACAACCAATCTAGCTGAGACCGCCAACCACGATTATCTGACGGCCGAAACGACGATCGCTCCCCATTCTGAGCATCATGACTACCGCATCTTCGGGCTGTTTATATTCCTACTTGCCGAAGGCATGATCTTCTTGGGCTTGTTTACTGCCTACTTAACCTTTCGATCGGTTACCCCCGTCTGGCCCCCCGCAGGCACACCAGAGCTAGAGTTGTGGCTACCCGGAGTCAACACCATTATTCTGATTGCCAGCAGTTTTGTGATTCACAAAGCGGATGTTGCCATCAAAAAAAATGACGTTGCAGGCCTACAAACCTGGTTTTTAGCAACTGCGGCGATGGGAGCAATCTTTCTGGTCGGTCAAGCCTATGAGTACTTTCATTTAGAGTTTGGTTTGACGACAAACTTGTTTGCCAGTACGTTTTACGTTCTAACGGGCTTTCATGGGCTGCACGTCGCATTTGGGCTGGTTTTGATGGGAGCAGTGTGGTGGCGATCGCGTAAAGAAGGACATTACACCAGTGATCATCATTTTGGGGTAGAAGCCGCAGAGCTTTATTGGCACTTTGTGGATGTCGTGTGGATTCTTCTATTCTTTTTGCTGTACCTTCTCTAACAAACATCAGGTCATTCTAGCGTTGGCGTTTCAGCAGCCTAGAACTAGTAAATCGCTAGAGATTCCTCTAGATTGCCAAGATTGCAACAACTACAAGTGATGTAGCCATTTGTAATTTGTGTGAAGAAAAAACTGTTGTAGAATACATTCACCAACATGCTCAATCGAATTATCAACAGCAGTCGAATATCGATTTTAGTTGCTGTACTGTGTTCATTTGCAATCTCAATCACACTTCTGCTCTATGGCGCAGTTCAAACTTTTGTTACGATCGGTCTTGCTCTAAAAATAGGGCATTCCAGTAGTGAGGCAAAGACGATAATTCTATCGTTTATCGAAATTATCGATTTGTTTTTACTAGCAACTGTTTTTCACATCACGGCACTTGGACTCTATTTACTGTTTATTGACGAACGCCTTAAAGTGCCTCCCTGGTTAGAAATTCACAACCTAGATGATCTCAAAGGCAAACTTGTGAGCGTCGTAGTGGTGATCTTAAGTGTTTTGTTTCTAGGGCGAGCCGTGAAGTGGGAAGGTGGAACAGATATTCTAGCCTTCGGAGTTAGCATTGCCTTGGTGAGTACAGCGTTGACGTATTTTCTGGGCCTTCATCACAAAAAGCCTAAAGCAGAAAGTAATCTTTCGGAGGAGTACGAGCGCTATAAGGCCCGCCACCTGGACTAAGGTTGCCCTACCCAAACTCTCTCACCAGAGCTAGTCACGACAATTCACACAAATCTAATCTTCAACCTGCTGGTAGCGGTACTCAAAAAGTCGCTATCAGCTTTTTTCATGCTTAAATCCCCCAATTCTGGGGACTCTGACTTTGAAAGATCTCGGAGTTGAGGCAGACGATAAAGTTTTCCTAACAAATCTCTTAAGCTCTAACAGACAAGTTTTGACAGGCAAGTGAAGGCTTCTCAAGTAGAGTGCGGATAGAAGCCAACAACTCTCTGAGCTTATAAGGTTTAACCAGGTAGCCGTCAGCACCCGCATCTAGCCCTGCTCTCCAATCTTGGAGGGTATCTCGCGCTGTTAGCATCAAAATCGGCATACAGTAGCCATGAGAGCGTAGCCGCCGACAGAGACTAATCCCATCTTCTTTGGGCAAAAATACATCCAGTAGAAGTAAGTCATAATCAGAAGCTACCACTGACTCCCAGCCGGCCTGACCATCTAGCGCAATGTCGATCGCATAATTCTCGCCAGCAAGAGCCTCTGCCAACAGTTCAGTAATACACTGATCATCCTCAACCAGTAAAAGTTTCATAACAAGTCATAAAAGTAGATGCGAAACTTGAGCTTTTAACAAGACCGTAAGACAGCCGATACTATCGATTTGCATTCGCTTCGATTAGTGATTGAGACCCCGACTCCTGCTTTGGAGAGAATTCTAGAGACTAAAGGCTTTGCTAGAAGATTTTAATCTGGTAGATCCTTAATCAATTACGGATTAAGCTTTCTGCAGAAGATTGGTAAAAACCCCCTCGTTGCTGCTTTGAGTACGGACATTTTAGAACTGCTATCGGTTGCAACCCTTGATTGCAGCAGACTCAGTTAGTTCTTGATGTCAGATAGTCTACACCAGTTAAATGTAATTGCCCATACCATTTCAAAAAATATTTCCCCACCTTTTTGTTAATAAATAAATCATATCAGCAGATGTACCTGTTTCCAATTCAACTTTCTTCGTCCCTAGTTTGTCACCCTCGTAACAGTTATCTTAGGTGAATTCCGATGCTTTGACGGTCACCCTAAAGAGTGAATTGAAGTGGCAAGCAAAGCAAAGGTAAATGGGAATCTACCAGAGTGATGATTGATCAGCCCGTCCGATCAATACCCAGGGACGGAGCCTCTTTCCTGAGAAATTCAGGCGGTCTAAACTATGACATTACTAGTAGAAAATCCTGCGTTTTTTTCGCCTTTACCTCCGCTTAAAAGCAAGTCTGTTACGGTTGTCATTCCTGCCTTCAATGAAGAGGGCAACCTGGAACCGCTACTGCTCTTGATCGATCAAGCTTTCAAAGCGCTTGGCTTCACGTTGCCAGTCCTGGTCATTGACGATGGCAGCACCGATGACAGTCCGAATGTTCTGGCGCTTTTGAGTCAGCAATACCCCTTTTTGAACGTGATTCGTCATCCTCACAGGCGGAGTGTGACAGGTGTGTTGAAGACAGCCCTCGCGCATACTACTACAGATTGGATCTTCTGGGGACAAGCCGATCTCGAATCTGATCCTCAAACAGATCTCCCATTGCTGTTAGAAGCCTGTGTGCCTGGAGTGGATGCTGTAGCGGGCTGGCGACAACACCGAAATGATGGCAAGACCCGTGCATCTAGTCTGGCAAACGCTACCTGTCGTCGCATATTTGGCTTAGGCATTCACGATATGAACTGGATCAAGTTGGTGCGGCGAGATGTATTGGCAACTTTGCCATTAGAACTTGTCACCCATCGCTATACATTGGCAGTCATGGCAGGTTGGGGTTGTCGCGTAGTCGAAGTGCCGACACCCTGGCATCCGCGCCATTCTGGAAAGAGTAAATTTGGTCGCGGACGGTTGATTTCATCGGCGATCGATTTCTTTAAGGTCTGGTGTTGGTTTCAATCGGAAGGTCGTGTACTCACACCGATGAAACTGGAGCGGCTTGGATGGCTGGCGAAACAATAATGACCAGTCTTCGAGACAAACACATCTTAGTGATGACATCGGTTTATCCGCTCACGTCTGATGGTCATCATGGGGCCTTTGTGCGGGAAGCAAATCTGCGTCTGCAACCCACTGGAGCTAAATTCATAGTGTTTGCCCCTGCCTACGAGGGTAGTTCATCCTATTGGCTGGATGGAATACAGGTTTATCGTTTCCGCTATTGCATCAAACAGTTTGAGAACCTAGTACGGGATGGCGCTCCGACTAAGCTGCAACAGCAACCGCTCTACTTATTGGTTGCTGCGCTATACATCCTACTAGGAACCTGGCAAGTGTTTTGGATGTGCCGTCGAGAAAAACCAGATTTGCTGCAAGTCCATTGGGCATTTCCCCACGGGTTGATGGCGTTCCCTGCCAGTAAACTTTTGGGCATTCCGATGGTGTTCTGCTTTCACGGCGGCGAACTGCTGTTGGCGAACAAGTTTGGCTTCGTGGCAACAATTCTGCGTTGGCTCCTGCCGATGACTAAAGGAGTGACTGCCAATTCTTCGTTTACTCAAGGGTTAGTTCGCAAACTTTATGACGGGCAAGTGACGATCGTGCCCTACGGTCTGACGATCTCAGCCAAAGCTCCGAAAGCCCGATCGCCCGAAGAACCTCCCAGACTCTTGTTTGTCGGTCGATTAGACGAGCGCAAAGGACTGCGATATTTGCTGGAAGCACTCCCGATCGTACTCGCAAAACAATCGGTTCGGTTGCGAATTGTCGGCAAGGGCATTCTGGAACTAGAGATTCGCACTCAATGCAAAGACTTGCGTTTGGAAGGCGTTGTAGACTTTCTAGGGTTCGTCACGAAAGAAGAACTGGCGAATGAGTATGCAACTTGTGATGTCTTTGTGTTGCCTGCGATCGTCGATAGTAAAGGTGACACCGAAGGTTTGGGAATTGTCCTGATTGAGGCGTTAGCTCACGAAAAGCCCGTAATTGCCAGTGCAGTTGGCGGCATCGTGGATGTGATTTGCTCCGGTAAAACGGGTTTGCTCATTCCTGAAAAAGACTCGGTGGCGCTGGCTCAAGCGATTCTCACTGTTTTAGAAGATCCCGTGTCGGCTCAAGAATTAGGACGCGCTGGTTTGAACGATGTGCAAACTCGGTTTAGCTGGTCGCGCATTGTTCCCCTGTGGCAATCCCTGTTTAGTACCGCGTTAACGAATGCTTCTGATTCTGATAGTTCTGTTACCTGCGATTGAGAATGATGCAATCCCAACTTTCCTCCCGTCTAGTTTTGAGTGCTTTAGTTGTCGTGCCTGCGGGCGTTATGGGCGCGCTCACTGTCACCGTACTGTTGCCGACTCTGCAAAATCCAGAGTCTAAATTTTACGGTTCCCGCTTGGGGTATCCAGCGCTGCAACGCATCAAGGGCGACCCGATTAAAGTACAAACTGCATCGGTAGGGCTAAAAAGCGTAGAGGAAAGCGTCGCAGCACCGGGGGAATCAGCAGCACTGCAAGCCGTCAACATTCGTCCGCTACTATCATCACCTGTTGAGAAGGTGTATGTGGTCGAAGGACAACAGGTGCGTCGAGGTCAACCACTCCTTCGGCTACAAAAGGCTCCCTTTGTGGCTCAGGTCGATCGTGCCCGCAACAATCTGGCCAATGCTGAACAAAACCTGCGTTCTCTACAAGTTTCTGCACCAGAAAGAATGCTGGAGCGAGAAGGGAGCATTATGGCAGCCCAAGCCAGACTTAGCGCGGCTGGAACGAAACTGAGCCAGATTGATTCTCTAGCAGAACGAGAACTCAAGAACAATGTTGAAGCGGCTCAGGTCAGATTGAAGACGGCTGAAAGAAAATTGCAACAGCTTGAACCTTTGGCGAAGCAGGGAGCTATCTCTAAGTTTCAGTTGTATGACATGCAAGACATCTATGCCACGCGCAAAAAAGAATTGCTGTCGGCACAACAAGGCGTAGTGAACACAGAAACGCAGCGATTTAACAATCGAGACTTTGTGATTACTCGCCAACGCGATCTGGCTGATGCTCAAGTAGCGAGACGGCTTGACCAAACCACGATCGAGCAAGAAATAACTGCGGCTCGTCTAACGCTGCAAAACAGTAAGATCGCTCTCCAGGAGGCAATCAGAGACTTGAGCAACACAGTGATTTATGCTAGCAGTGATGGGTTAGTGAGTCAGGTCAATATCCATGCTGGTGAATTAGCGGATATGCGCGATCGTGACCCCTTGATCAAGCTAGAGGAAGGCGTTGTGTTCAAAGCATTTGTTGATCAGGCGCGATTGAATGCTATCAAAATGGGTGATGTGGCCACCGTTCGCCTAGTTGCCTATCCTGGACGCACTTACAAAGGGCGCGTGATCCGGCTCAATCGCACTGTTGAAACACAAGCTGGAAAACCCAACAAGGTTAGTGTCGATCGACAATACACCTATTCTGTGTGGGTGGCTGTTGACAATCTCCAGATGCCTTCTGGTTTGCAGGGGTATGTGCAGTTCGATCGGGGTAAGGCAGGGTTGTTTATTCCAGAAAAGGCGGTGACTCACTTATCAGGTGGGGGAGGCATGGTTATGGTGCCTGAGTCAGGTCAAGCTGTGGTTAAGAAAGTGAAGCTAGGGAGATTAGCGGGCAATCAACGAGAAGTCTTAGCAGGTTTATTGCCGGGAGACGAGGTGATTCTCTTGCCGAGAGCCTTAAACCCTGGCGATCGATTGGAAGTGCAGCCAATGCCAGCAAAACCGTCTCAAATTAATTAACAGTTAATTAACAATGCAAATTTTGCTCCAACAACTAAACTGGTTTAACCGAGAGCGGATCACTTTGCTCGTCGGTTCGTTTGCGTTAGTTCTAGGAGCGATCGAGCCTTGGTATAATTTGCCGCCCCATGCGCTAGAAGCATTCGGAATTAATCTTTCTGTCATCAATGCAGGTAAAGTTCTCGCTGCATTATTTGCGCTAATCGGATTTGCGTTTGTTTTCCGGCTCAGAATCGATCGTGCGCCGCGTTTATTTTTCTGGAGCGGTATCATTGCAGTTTTACTCGTTCCGTATCTTGTTACTACTTTCTCTCCCACGGTGACTCTAGTGGCGAAAGCTTACTATGAACAGGGACAACAGATTAACAAGCACGTCGAAGTTAATTTTTCTCAGGTGCAATCGCAGTGGAAACAAAACATTTCACTGGAGCAGTCGAGTCCCATCACATCGACGTTTTTCTCCATTGAAGATAGTCGATTTTTTCAACTGTCCTTATGGGATGAAATTTGGACAAGAGGCTTGGGCTATAGCAATCACTTTTTTGGTTTTATTGGTCAAGGCTGGGTGTTTACAACGATCGGGCTGGCGATCGGGTTAATGGCTTTCTACCTGGGACTGGCTGATGAAACGCTCGATCGCTTTCTATTTGATATGGGCAAAGTGCTGCCCTGGGTGGGTCTAGTCGCTGGCATCATTGCTTTCTCTCTGCTCGTGCCCAACCTGATCAATCATCAACTCGACACAATGTTTGCCAAAGGCGAATATCACCCCGTTGTTACGATCAGCCGAACATTAGCCGCCTCGTATCCACCCTTGCAAGGTGATGAAGAATTTCTTCAGCGTAGGGCAGCAGCCGGATTTTATGATGGCGAACCTGATCTGGCTCTGATCAACGTTGCCAAAGGGCTAGAACGCTATCATCTGAGAGACTATCTCAAAGCAGAAGATTATTTTCAGCGCGCCTTAGCGATCGCACCCGACCAATTTTTTGCCAGACAGTACCTTGCAACGGCGATCGTCAACCAGGGCGTAAACTACTTCAACGAGGGTGAAAACCGCAAGCCTGGAGCGGCGATCGATCGCTTTGAAGCCGCATTGAAGATCTTTCCAGGACACCTCGAAGCAATGTATGACTTGATGTTAGCCAGAGTCGTCAATGGTGAATTTGACCAGTCATCACGGGTGGCGCGACAGTTGATCCAAGATCTCAGCCATTTTCACAAGCCCAGTTTTGCGTTACTGGGTCAAGCCTATTTGCACTCGTCTTGGGCGAGCTATCACAACGGCGATTTAAAGCAAGCGTGGAAACAATATCGCCAATCGATCGACAACACCGCCTGGGATAAACCGATCAATGAAGAAGCCTTGCACCCCTTTGATGAAGGGGGTTAGTCATGAAACATAGCGATCGTTGGCTTTCGTTAGCACTCATTGTGATTCTGGGTTGCTTACTGGGGATGTTGAGCTTTGTGCTTTGGGATAAACCGCCTGCTCCCGTTGATCGGGTCGCTTGGGCGGCTGAGACACAGTGGATTGGTTCCCAGGAGCCGGGTTATTCGTTTTATGCCCGTCGCAGCTTTGACTTAGCAGAAGATGCTCAGGCTGGCTGGCTAAAGCTGAGTGCAGATAATGATTTTGTTCTGTATGTGAATGGTAAAGACATTGCTAAAGAAGTCAGCACCGTTAATAACTCTCTCGGATTTGCGAGTAAGTTGAGTGAACCGTTTCAGAATGTCAACGACAGCGTTAATTACCGTAGCAATGGTGGAGCTTTCTACGCGCTGAGTAATACTCGCGATTGGAAATTAACAACCTATATTGATCTCACGAATTATCTGCATCCCGGCAGCAATACGATCGCGTTAGCCATTCAAAAGAACCGCCAAAATCCGCGTGTGGTCGTTGAGGGAGCCGTCTATCCGACACAAGGAAGCGACCCGATCAACCTCAGCACCGGAGCGACTCTCTGGAAAATCTCTACCTTGGCAGAAAATCATCATGGACTGCGGTGGTTTGATCCAGAGTTTCCCGATCAGAACTGGGCAGCAGCGAAAGCGATCGCACCCGTTCAAGCACCGACCTATAGTCGGCTGAGTCGTCATTTGTTCGATCGCTTTCTAGCAGGAAATTGGATCACTGGTCGGGAAAGTACACGAGGAGAGGTGTGGCTGAGAGGCAATTGGCAGACTCCCCAAGTGCGGCAGCGTGCCTTTGTAAGGGTCGCGGGAGATGGTGAGTATGCCCTGTTGCTCAATGGTCGGCTGATGAATCGATTTGGGGCGAATGATGGCAACGAGTTACACCTCTATGAAGTGACAAACCTCCTAAAGTCGGGTGTTAACACACTGGCAGTACGGTTGGCTCGTCCTCTCGATCCAGACTGGTCTACCAAACGCAATGGCGCGCTCACCCCAAACGGTGCATTAGGATTTTTTCTAGACGGTTGGGTTGAGACCGATCGAGGAGAAATCACAGCGACGATCGCTACCGATAATACCTGGACTGCCTTACCCCAGCCTGTATCGGGTTGGGCGGAGGGTTTAGGTCAAGGTCAGCCTGCCACAGTGCTAGAATCGCCCGTCCCACAGGCTTTTAAACGTACCTTTGAAGGCGATGCTTATCTGCTCGACTATCCCAGTTTTCTTTGGCATCAAAGTCTCTGGCAACTAGGAGCAACAGGGATTGTCGCGATCGCTGCCTGGGGTCTCGGTCGATTTTGGTTGGGTCGTCTTAGCGGGTGGGATAGCATCACCGCAGGGACAGGACTGCTGTTACCCGGAACCTTGTTTCTGATCGGCATTGGGTTACTCAAACATCGATATGCTGAGTCAGAACGAGGGCTACTCTTCGCTCAGTCTCAAAGTCCTACGCTCGTCTTTCTGGGATTTGTGGGAATTGGGGTCTTGATGCTGCTGTGGAGCCAGATGAGACGACGGCAAAACCCGCAAAGTGGTTTAGTTGAATTAAGTGCTGCCCGCTCTGCGAAGGCGTTTCCTGCAACGTCTCTACAGATTTCTTTATTGCAAAATCCGCATCGATCGGGTCTAGAAATCTGTCCTTCCTGGACGCTGTGGTTTTTATTCGGTGTGATTCTGTTTGTGGGCTGGAGTCTGACAGGTGGAATGGCGGTATCGTGGGCTTCGGGAGCCATCTTAGCTTACCTCGGCGTTAGTGTTGCAATGATTCGGTTGCCGATGGGTGGGCGATCTTCACTAAACCTTGAACGATCGGGCATTGTAAACAGATTTCAAACGCTATTCAGAACACACTCTAACTGGAATCAGTGGGGGTGGTTGAGTGTGATTGTCATCATTGGATTTGTACTTAGGGTTTATCAGATTGGGTTTGAATCGCTAGACACCGATGAGAGTATTTCCTTTGATGCGATTCGCGGAATTCTTCGCACAGGTGCTCCTGAAGCTACATCTGGCATTTGGTATACCCGTTCCCCTTTCTATCACTACATGGTGGCGCTCTGGCTGCAACTGGTAGGAAGTTCTGCCGTTAATGTTCGCTTGCTATCTGCGCTTTGGGGAACTGCGACGCTCGTGGTTGCCTTTGTTCTCGCTCGCCAGATCACTGGAAAAGTTTGGGTGGCTCTCGTGGTGACGGCGCTATTAGCGATCGACCCCTGGGAGCTTTGGTATTCCCGATTTATTCGGTTTTACCAGGTGTTGCAATGTATGAGCCTAGTAGCATTTTGGTCGTTTTACAAAGGATTCATTGAACGCGAAGGGAAACGCTATCAATATATATTTTTTATTGCTGTGACATTGACATTGCTCAGTCAAGAAGTCACCATTACGCTATTACCTTGCTTTCTAATTGGATTTCTGTTCTTTTATCGACCATTTCGTTGGTCAACCGACTGGACGATCCTGGTAGGCAGCGCAACGGTGATGTCAATTTATGTCTACAACATCATCTTCTTTTCGATCAAATGTTTAACGCCCTGGATTGCGTTATCTTCTGGCACAGAATCTTATTTAAAGCCGCATTTGCGAGACATTGCTGGTTTTCTTTCTTGCCTGTTTGTCGGCCCCAGCCGCATGTATACAATTTATAGTCTTTTCTTTCTCTTAGGGTTTGCCTACTTTCTAAAGCGTCGGGATGGAAAGTTAATTTTCTTCTTTAGCCTAACGCTACTCTATGTCTTGAGTGTGACGATTTTGCTCTATCAGATCACTCCCCGATATACCTTCCCGGTTTATCCCTTGTTGATCACACTAGCAGTTCACAGTGCGGTTTGCTTACTAGAAAGCTTGGGGCGAAGATTTGAGAGCATCTTAAAAGGGTTACTGCCATTGAGACAGATTGCGATCGCCTGCGTTGCCCTGATTCTAATTAGCAATATTGAACCTGGTCGGGTGCTAGCCAGCTATCACGATTCACTGATTAGACGAAACATTGAGGTGTTTGAATATGTTCACGATCGCCGACAGCCAGGGGATGTCGTGATTTCTCCAACCCCATCGGGAGCCGCGATCGTGCTAGGCGGATTAGATTACTTTTTTCCATCCGTTTTACCTGTAGATGCTCTCTATTTTCGCGATGGACGGATGATCGATCGCGTCAGTCGTAGTGTGATTATCAGCAATTTAGATCAGGTGAGTCACATTCTAGAGCAGGCTAAACGGGTGTGGATTCACCTTGATGATGCAAAAGACAATGCTTTTACGCCCGAAGTTTCTCAATATTTGGAAACGATCGGTCAACCTGTTATGGAAACCTTTGGGGCGAGGCTGCGATTGTGGCAGCGCGAGGATGGAGTACTGCCGCGAGTTCAGAATCAGGGTAGAGATTTGGGTGCTTACTAATTCAACGTCAGTTCGACGAGTTTTTTCGCTTCGTTCTCAGCGGCTTCTGCCCCCTAAATCCCCCATTCTGAGGGACTTTGAACTGGAGTTTTTGGCTTGAAGTCCCCCAATTTTCGGGGATTTAGGGGGCTTCCCGAATTCACAACCCCTTGCGGGTATCTCGAAGAGCGCGGAGCAAACCACTTCTGTCGAACTGACGTTAATTCAGAACTGAAGGCTTAAAATCTGAGAATATTCTCAATGTTTAACAAAGTTTTCGATCGCAGAAATCAGATCAATACTCTGATTCTGGCAGTCTTAGTAACACTGGTGATCAGCCTTTTTTCGAGCATTGATGCAGCCACATCTGCTGATGTTCAAATCAGTTCAGGAGTGCCTATTCTAATAGATGCTGGGCAAGATAGAGCCATTCAAAGAGCCGTCAAAGACCTCCAGCGAGATCTACAAACGGTGTTTGGGCAAGAATCACCGATCGTCACTAGTGCCTCAGATTTGGGTGATCGTGATGCGATCGTGATCACGCGCAATGGTTCCCAAACGGCTGATTCAACATTAGTAGGGATGGAAGCACATTCCATAATCGTGAAAAAGGCTGGAAGTGCTGCCCGCATTGTTCTGCAAGGAACAGACACACGAGGAACAATCTATGCAATCTATACCTTTTCTGAACGGTTCCTAGAGGTTCCTCCACTTTGGTTCTGGGCTTCGTGGAAACCTCAGCAGAAAACAGAAATTACCGTTCCCCGAAGTACTAACTTGCGGTTTGGTTCGCCCCATGTTGCTTGGCGGGCATGGTTTCCCAACAACAAAGATTTACTTAGAGGTTGGCAGAAAACCAATCCAACGATTGACGCAGACGACGTGATTTTTGAAACCATGCTGCGGCTAAAGCTCAATGTGATTAACGTCGGAGAAGACATAGGAGATTATCCCTCACCCCAAGCAGGTTTGAAGCGTGCGCGTCAAGCCTGCGATCGTGGACTCGCCATCACAACTCCCTATCTGGGGTCATTCAGATATTGGGACAAGTACTGGCAGTTAGTTCGGCAACAAGAGCCTCCGAAACTTGCCTTAGCGAACCGCGAAAAATTTGATGAGTTCTGGACTTACCACATTAATCTACTACTGCGCGAGAAGTTTGAAATGGTGTGGGGAATTGGCTTTCGGGGAGCCAAAGATCAAGCCTTTTATGATGCAATGCCCGATGCACCTCAAGAAGATGCGAGCCGCGCCAGGGTAATCCAGGAGATGATTTTACGACAGATCACTTTGCTGAAACGGATTACCAATCAAGCACACCCAGTAATGCAAACGATGCTTTACGCCGAAAACTCAAAGCTCTTTGCTCAACAACTACTCCGACTACCAGAAGAACCGAGTCTGATTTGGACATTCTCTTCAGACAACCGAGATCACTTTCCTGGAGTCGAGCTAAGAGGCGCGATCGCTCCCCCCAACCAGCCGATCGGCTACTACATGAACTTCCAATTTACCTCCTCCGGAGCGCACCTGGCCCAAGCTGAAAGCCCCTGGAAAATGGAACAAAATTTCCGCATTGCTCAGTCCGCCTCCCCACAACCCCTGCAATTCTCGACCGTCAATGTGGGCAATGTGCGGGAATTTGTTTTAACGATCGCGGCCAACGCCCAGATGATGTGGAACTTTACAGAATACAAGTCGGATGTCTTTGTGAAACAGTTTTGCGATCGCTATTTTGGTGCGAGACATGCCAACCAAATCGCCTCACTCTACAAGGACTTTTTTGCCTCTTACTGGCAGCAAAAACAAGGAGACATTCCTGGCTTTAGTCAACAATATCTCTTTCACGACCTCCGCATCTCACACGCCAGCGAAGCGTTACTCAAACACATTCAAACCGGACAACTAAAAGCCAACCCATTGAGCGATCGCCCAGATTTCTACCGCATTGAGCCTGCTAATGGTCAGACCCAAGTAGATGCGATTATTCAGGGCACGGATGGATCAATCAAAAAGCTGCGATCGGTACTGTCAAACTGTGATGCACTGAATAAGACCTTAGATCCACAAGGTCAAACATTTTTCAACGATAACCTGTGTGTGCAGTCCGACTTCATGCAGCAAGCAAATCGGCTTCTAAACTCGCTTGCCCATGCTTTCAAGTCTCTTCCAAATCAACGAAAAACAATAAGGTATCTCGCGCAAGCAAAGCAAGCAGCTAGAGCCATGCCGCGAACCCTAAAAGCAGCAGAACGAGATCGCTTTGCAGGCTGGTATGTTAACGAACAAATTTTCGGGGTGAAAAAACTGAACGATGCCATTGATCGAGCCGCGATCGCACTCTCAGCAACCCGATAAAACTAAAGCCAGTGAAACTAAAGCCCGTCACCGTTCTGAAAACAATTGTTAGCCTAGCACTGCTTGTTTTTGTCTTTACTCAAATCGACTTCCATCAAGCCTGGACTCAGTTTCAGCACCTTTCCTGGCAGTTTATTCTGTTTGCGCTGCTCTTTTACACAGGCTGTCAGTGGTTAAGTTGCTTGCGCTGGAGTGTTGTCCTTCAATCCAGCAATCATTCCGTTCCGATGAGCCATCTACTCAGCAGCTACTTCGCGGGAATGTTTCTCAACATCTTTCTTCCCGGCGCGTTGGGAGGGGATGCTTACCGAGTCTACCGGGTTGCTCAGATTACAAAAGATCCAGAAGTCGCCCTAGTCTCCGTTTTTCTAGAACGATTCACAGGTTTGGCAGCACTCTCCGCCCTTGCCGTATTAGGATTGCCGCCCGCCTTTCGCTTAGTAGGACGTTGGGATATTATTCTGCTGTTTATGTCCTGCGTTGGCGCACTGGTGGGAGCAGTTCTACTCATATCGAGTCCTAAACTACTGATATGGGTTGAGCCTTGGTTAGAAAAATTTCGGCTAGGGCGAGTTGTCGATCGCTTTGCCAAAATTCAAATCCTCTTAAGAAAGTTCGCTCAACACCGTCGCGCTCTGGCATTGTCTATGGGGCTTTCCCTGTTACTCCAGCTAGCGATCGTGTACTACCACTATCTCGTTGCTCAACAGCTCAAAATTCCGGTTTCCTACTTAGAGCTGCTCGTTTTCATTCCGATCGTGGTGGTCGTCACGCTGCTTCCTATCTCATTGGGAGGGTTAGGAATCAAAGAAAGCTTGTGGGTCTATTTGTTTAGTCGCGTAGGGTTAGCCGCAGAACAAGCCCTCCTACTTTCTCTAACTATTACCGCATTAAGTTGGCTGTTGAGCCTTCCCGGAGCCGTAATTTTGCTACTAGACTCTGCCGGGTATCAACAGATTAGACGGGGAACCCTTAAGTAGCTCCATAACCGATAAGTCGCTGGTCAGTAGAGGGGTTGGGGATGATAGTGAACCTCAGAACTCAGCAATGCCCTTTTTTCTCCGTCTTTACTCAAATGGCACTACCGAGGAGTTGAGTGTTTTGCTTGAGTCGTTACTCATCAGGGATTGTGCTACAGGCGAGGTAATCATCTTAGAGTTGGGGCCAAGGAGGGCGATCGCTGTTCTCGTAAATCCTGAAATTGTGTTGTTTTCGTAGACATTGTAATCGTTATTTATATTGCGTTCGGCGATTCCATTGCGGTAGCTGTTTGTGATAGAGCGAATGGTGTTGTTCCGAATTAAGTTGTTGGTAGACGACTTGACTGCACCTGTAGAAAAGTCATCCAGATAGATACCGTAGTAAGTGGTTGGTGCTGCGGTTCCGTTGTCGGCAATGGTGTTGCTAGTAATTGTCGTGAAGGTTGATCCTCTCAGACGAATACCGTGTTGAGCATTACCGACGATCGTGTTGCCTTCAACTTTGGTGTTAGTTGCCAATTGAACTAAGATGCCAGACAGCTTATTGCCGCGAATCACATTGTTAACAATAGAGTTTGCGTCAGAGGTTCTGCTAGTTTCTGTACCGGGTTGAATTGTAATTCCATTGCCACCATTGTTAGTGACTACGTTGTCTCTCACACTGTTATTTTTGGCAGCCGTCACGATATTGATTCCATGCCGACCATTGGCATCCAGAATGTTGTGAGTGAAGGTGGAATCGAGGCAATTGTCGATCGTTAATCCATCGACTCCATTGTGATCTGCCAGGTTTCCAACCATGCTCAGCCGGACAGTAGGCACACCCGCCGCCGAGTTTTCGTGAGGGTCAAATCCATAGTGAGGAAAGTCATGTGCCCGAATATCGACAAAGCTACTGTCTGCATAGGTGCCAAAATTCGCATAGCTGTTCTGATAACTGGTGCCACCGTCTTTGTTACCATCTAGCGACAGGTGCCGGAAGTGCTGATTTGAGAAGAAGGTTTTGACTTGGTTTTCTGCTTCGGTGTGATAAGCCGATCGCAACAGTCCCGCATCTTCTAGCTGGGCATTATCGACCAATCTCAGTACCGATTTCCAGCCAACTCCCGTCAGGACGACGTTATCATAAAGCACTTCAACATTGTCGGAGATATTGTAGGTGCCTTCCATTAGCACAATTGTTCCACCACCCTTTGATCCCAGGCTTGCGATCGCTTGTTCAATGACAGTTTGGTCAGCCGTGCCTGTCGCTATGTAGTCCGCCAGATTTGCATTTACAGAGTTACTAGCGGCGATCGTAACGGTGTTAGGAGCGTTGTGGCGCATTAGATTGAAGGTGTAGGAACCCGGAAGGGCGTAGTCAGGATTTCCAAGGATGGCAGTAGGTGTGATCTTGACGTAATAGGTGCCTGCCGCTAAGAACGATGTGACCGAACCTCCTGTCGCTGAGGAACTGCTATTTGAAACAGTGCCACTGTTCGTCGAGTCTTGCAGAATCGTTCCTGCACTGTTGAGCAGATCCAGGCGGTATCCTGCACTCAGCCCATTCAAGAACACGCTCACCGCATCAGAAACTCCTAGACTGAATTTGAAATAATCGAGCGGGTCACTACTGCCGACGAAATCTGTCACTGATTGCAGACGATCTGCTGCACCGAGATCAACCGCAGTCTCCAGGGTGTTGTCTGCGAGTGGGTTAGCTGCTCCGGTTTGAGTTGGGCGAGGAGTGACATCTACGGGTGTCACAACAACAGGAGTCGTGATAATTTTGGAGTTGGGCGCAAGCACGACGATCGGGCTTCTGGTCGTGCCTGTGATGAGGTTGTCCTGGTAAGTATTATTGTCATCACTGACGCTGCGTTCGGCGATTCCATTACGGTGGCTGTTTGTGAGAGAACGAATGGTATTGTTCTTTACTAGGTTGCGCGTAGAGGCCACAAAGGCAGGAGTTCCAGGTCTTGTGCCTACATAATCATCCATGTAAATTCCGTGGAACTTGTTGGTCAGGGAAAGACCGTTATCAGCAATCAGGTTGTTGGAAACGGTAGAGTTGCTGGCTCCTCTGAGGCGAATTCCATGCTCACCACTGCCTTGAATGGTGTTACCTGTGATCTCAGTATTGTTGGAGAGTTGAACTAAAATACCAGATAGTTGATTATCGCGAATGGTGTTGTTGAGTAGGCGGTTTGCATCAGAGGCTCTACTCGTTTCGCTACCTGGCTGAACAATAATACCAACGCCCCCATTGTTGGTGACGATGTTGCCTCTAACTAAGTTGTTTTTAGAAGCCGTTACCACGTTGATTCCATGCCGACCATTGGCATCAATGATGTTGTTGCTGAAGGTAGAATCGAGACAATTGTCGATCGTCAATCCATCGACTCCATTGTGATCCGCCAAGTTTCCGACCATGCTTAACCGGACGGTGGGCACACCCGCATCGGAGTTTTCGTGAGGGTCAAACCCATAATGGGCAAAGTCGTGTGCCCGAATATCGACAAAGCTACTGTCTGCATAAGTCCCAAAGTTTGCATAGCTATTCTCAAAACTTGCGCCGCCATCTTTGTTGCCATCCAGCGATAGGTGTAGAAAATTCTGGTTTGAGAAGAAAGGCTTCTGGATATTTTGCGCCTCACTCGGAAAAGCTGATCGTAACAATCCGGCATTTCTTAGTTGAGCATTATCCACCAATCTCAGAATCGACTTCCAACCCACCCCAGACAGGGTAACGTTATCATAAATGACTTCAAGATTATTTGAAATGTTATAGGTGCCTTCTAATAGGAGAATGGTTCCGCCGCCCTGAGTGCCGACTTGAGCGATCGCTTGCTCAATGATGTCTTGATCATTCGTGCCCGATGCCACAAAGTCGCCCAGTTCGCGGTTGTTGGAGTTGCTGGCAGCAACCGTAATGGTGTTGGGCGCGTTATGGCGTTGCAGATTTACTGTGTAGGAACCCGGAAGGGCATAAGTCGGGTTTCCGGTAATGGTAGCAGGAGTCACTTTGACATAGTACGTCCCTGCTGTGAGGGAAGACGTGACCGACCCGCCTGTGGTTGAGGAGTTGAGTGTCCAAGTCGTGCCACTGTTGGTTGAGCTTTGCAGAAGGGTTCCTGCGCTGTCCAATAGATCGACTGTGTAGCCTGCACTCAAGCCATTCAAGAACAGGCTAACTGCATCAGAAGTGCCGAGACTGAACTTCAAAAAATCTACGGGATCGGTGCTATCTACTGCATCGGTGAGCGATACTTTACTGTTTAATGTACCGAGATCCTGAGCAGTTTCTAGCGTGTTATCAGCGATCGGGCTAGCGGCGGCAAGCCTGCTCTGGGTGAGAGGCGTTTGCAGCAGGGAGGATTGCCCAGAGGTCAGCAACCCAGCAGTTGTCAGGTCTGTATTAGTGAGACTAGAAAAAGTTGCATTGGAGGGTGAGATAACCATAGGTGTGACCAAGAAAGAAAGGATACAAGGCTAAACTTCCTGCATGAATACTCCGCCCTCACCCTAGCCCTTTCCCAAAGGAGAGGGAACAAGAGGTTTTGGCTCTTTTTTGAGTAGATTGCTTTGCTTTATGGAATAGAGCTAGAAGAGACGATCGGGGCTTCAGCCGGAGTCACATTGCGCCAAGCGATCGGGGTCTGAGTAAAGCTTCCATCAAATGCAAGATATTCTAAATGGGTATCCTTGACTTCCTGTAATATCAGCGCATGAGTGCCGCTACCCTGAAATTGCAGATTGCTGAACCAGGTTTGATTGGCCCGTTTCACCATTAGAAAAGCGTCTTCTGTAGAGTCTTTGAGCAATGTTAGATGAGAAAGTTTTATGTCTTTTAGTGGCTGTGCTTTGTTGGGCGGCGAGATCATGACGATCGCACCTGGTTCACCTGCAACTAAATGCAGAATACTACGGGATTGTCCTTGACCTTTGAGAGCCGTCTGACTTCGATGCAGCGCTAGTGGTTGCGAAAGGGTTAGTTCTCCGGAGGGTAGATTGATCTGAATGCGTCCTTGAGAGGGCAAGCGATCGAACAGTTTCTGAAGAGCCGGGGCATCATCGAGATCGTCATTGGAGATCACCCCATAGTCCGTGGCTTGCAGAATTTGTATGGGTTGCTCAACGGTGCGATGGTGTTGCCTCCACCACCAAGCTTGAATATCGACTTGGGGAGAAAGATAGCCTACGAGACAAAGCAGCGCAATCACAAAGGTAAATCCTTGAGCAGCTAACAAAAATCGAGAAGTTCCCAGCTTCATCCAGCGCTTGAGTCCGGTTCCGGCGACCGATCGACTTTGATTGCCTCGGTTTGACCACTTTTGTTGCGCCAGATTCATTTGCGTATAAATCTTGACCAGCGAAGAACTCCACTGAGACAGCAGTTCGTGCATCACATGAATCGGCTTGAGCATGGCTTCTCGCTGCCACTGATATACTAATAGCCGGAGCGGTCGAGTAAACAAAATCCAACTGACAATCAAGCTTAAGCCAGTCCAGTTGCCTTGAATAAGATAAATCAGCATCAAGGTCGGTGCAACTAGGGCAGTCCAAAAGCTAATGCGCTGATCTAAGAGACAATACCAGGTGTACGCACCGACTCGCGCCGGGCCCAGCGCCATTGCTCGGCTTCCGTTTCGCAGCATGTTGCCAAACCAGCGCCGCATATTCTGGTACATTCGCATCGGCACATTTCCAGTCACGGTTTCCAGGGTTTCCACCATTACATCTGGAACGTAGATCATGTCGTATCCGGCTCTTAGCAGCCAATACCAAGTGCTTTTGTCATCCCCCGATAGAAACTTGAACTCGCCCCATAACCAATCTTGAAGCGTGTCATTTTCTAGTAAATCTGCAAAAGAAGGATCTAAAGCAGCCTCGGCACGATAGAGCGAATATCGACCTGTCAGACACAAGATTTTGCGCGAGAGGGAATGGGAACACATATAGAGGTGACGTTGAGCAAAGCGCAAGTCTAGCCACTCTCCAAAAACTTTAGAGCCATCAACGGTTGCTTTCTCGTCGGTTGTCAGTCCGCCCAGTTTGGGAAACAGCTTGAAGAACGGCAAGCACTTTCGCACGGCACCTTCTGAAATGATAGCGTCTCCATCCATCAAGACCACAATGTCAGGGCGGGAAGACTGCTGCGCTAGAGTCCGTAGCCCGATCGCTAATGCCCCCCGTTTTCCTCTTGCAGGATCGAGCAGTGGCACATAGTGAATCATTCGCATATCGGGATCGATCGACCGCAAAATCTCGGCGATCGCAATCATTTCTTCGGCGGTAGTCACAGCGACCAGGGTGAGCGGTTTAGAAAGCGTTTGAGCTTCACGAGCGATCGCGCCAAATACTCGCTCTGTAATCCAAGGTTCTTCTCGAAAGGTCGGCACCACAATGCCTACCGAGGGTACTTCCTGCTGATCCATCCGATTCGCCCGTTTGCGCCACTGAGGAAAGACCCAGTACACATACAAGCGAGAACGAATCGCCTGTAGCCCAAACCAAGACCAGCGCCAAGTTCCCAATGTACCTGCACTAACAACGGCCCAAAATCCGGCTTGTTGAATGCGATCGGGATCGCGCAATAGATAAAGACCACACAGCCCCAAAGCTGAGAGGAGCAGCAGACAAAGTAGATTCAACCCCTGCTGAATCCGCTTCTGAAATCTTCTAGACTCTAGAGACTGTTGCATTGTCAAGCTCCTTGGATGCAAGCGTTAGTCTGAAAGCGAACACTATCGTCTTCTCCCAGATACTCATTGTTGGCATTGCTTAGTTGAGGAATGAATTGCTCTCCTCACGAAGTGGAACGAAGCCCTCGCCAACTCTTCTCCCCAGGGAGAAGGGAGCCAAAAGTCTTGTTCCCTCTCCTTTTGGGGCTACCGTGTACACACAAGTCTTCCGATCGGTCATCGCTGAACGCTTCGCCCCCTAAATCCCCCAGACTGGGGGACTTTGAGCAGGGAGACTTCCCACTTTTCAGCAAATTTACAAGGTTCAAAGTCCCCCAGTTTTGGGGGATTTAGGGGGCTGAAGCCGCCTGAAACGGAGCGATGTTTGCAGAGAACTTGAGTAACCTGAGTGGCTCAGGCCGCAACTGCTTCCGCATCAGCGACGACAACAGAAACTGCTTCAGGGTCAGCGACTGCAATAGAAACCGCTTCGGGGTCAGCAGAGACAATCTCGCTGAGGTGAGCCAGATCAACGATCGCCGTGCTACCTAATAACCCTTGTAGAGAGTCAAGATCCTTAGTGATCACAGCCACCTGTGCACCTCTAAGTGCTTCGTGCAGATCACGCTTGAGAATCTGAGGAATTTGAGGTAGCTGCCGTTCGAGGTAAGCACGATTTGCTCCTACCATGCGGTCTAGCTGCACATCGGGATCATAAACTGCCAGTTCTACGCCGTCTTCCCAAAGCTGACGAATCAGATTGATTACCGGGCTTTCGCGCAGATCATCGGTGCCAGTCTTAAAGCTTAGACCCAGAATTGCGACTTTACGGGGATTGTGTTCGTGAATCTTGAGGCGAGCCGCTTCAATTTGGAGTTCGTTGCTGGGGAGAACCGCTTCCATGATAGGCAAAGCTCTGCCTAAGCGACGGGCATTAAAGGTGAGCGATCGCAAATCTTTGGGCAGACAGGAGCCTCCAAAGGCAAAACCGGGGCGCAGGTAGGCGGCGGAAATGTTGAGTTTGGTGTCCGCGCAGACAATGTTCATGACTACGTTGGCATCCAGAGAAAGGGGCCCACACAAGCGACCAATCTCGTTTGCAAAGCCAATCTTGAGGGCGTGGAAGCAGTTGTTTACGACTTTGATCAGTTCGGCCTCTTCGATGCCAATGCGATAGATCGGAGCCTGAATGCTTGTGTACAAGTCTGCCACCGTTTGACCAGAGCGATCGTCTAGCTCACCAATCACCGTATAAGGCGGCGCATAGAAATCTTTGATTGCTGTGGTTTCGCGCAGAAACTCCGGATTGATTGCTAAACCAAAATCTTGACCACAGGTTTTCTGAGCATATTTTTCTAGCCACGGCAACAACTGGGTGCGCGTTACATGGGGAAAGACCGTACTGCGGAGAACAACAGTGTGATAGCGATCGCTGTTTCGCATTCCTTTACCGATATCCCTGGCGACACTCTCAATGTAGTCCAATACAGGGCTGCCGTCGGGCGCAGAGGGAGTCCCCACACAAATCATCGAAACATCTGCCCAGTTCACATATTCTCTACCAGAAGTCACTGCTCTTAGTCGTCCTGCATCAATGCCTTGCTGAATTAACTGATCCAAATCAGGTTCCTTGATGGGGCTACGTCCTAAATTGAATACTTCTACTTTCTCCGGATTGGTTTCAACGCCAATCACTTCATGTCCCATTTCAGCAAAGCAAGCTGATACAACCGTGCCGACATAACCCAATCCCCAAACCAAAATCTTCATTAACTGCTCCTGAATTTGTCTAGTAGTTAAACGTGTGAACGATTAGACTGGTTCACAAACTTCCGAAACTCGCAGGCTAAAACGGGACAGCCTCAATGAGGGTTGCCGTTGTTGCCGTTGTCGCCGAAAAAACCGAACGCCTGATTTGCGAAGGTGGGCTGAATGCGATCGCTCCACCCTTTCGGTCAGATCGTTTGTAGAGATCTCCTAAAGACTTAGTGACTTTTTGGTGAATGTCACTTGGGCAATTTGTCCAACTCCACAAAACTCCTGGGGTTGGCTTACTTTCGCGGTCGGTTGGATGCGAACAATCACCCGCATCAATGCTTGTCCCGCTAAATCAGCTTTGATTGGAGGTGTCAACGCCTGTAACTGAGTGACGTTAAGATGATCAGTGCCTTGAGAATTCGCTGATGGAACGGGAGTGTTCCCGACTGCTTGCATTAGCTCCACCGTACCGCTCAAAGGAGCGCTTTCTCCAGACAAACTGACTTGCACAGACTGACGGGTGTTAATCTGGCTAGCTTGTTGAGCAGTCACAACCCCTTCAACCCACAGGTTTTGACAATCTAATATCGTCATGACGGGTTCTAGCTGGTTGACTTGTTCACTTTGCTCACTAGTAACGCTATAAATCACACCAGAAAAAGGGGCTGACACCACAAAATCTTGCTTGTCGCTGAACTGAGATTGCATTTGGCTCAACTGTTGATTGAGACGATCTCCTTGCGCTTTTAGCGTTGCGATCAAACTTGATTGAGTTTGAATGACTTGTCCAAGTTGCGCTTGCTGATCAGAAACACTCAGTCCTGAGGCGCTAGATTGGGTGCCCAATTGGGTAGCGTTTAACGCAGTTTGAGACTGTTGCAAGGTGGCTTCCGCCCGCTTGAGTGCTGCTTCTGCGGTGTCTATGCCCAACTTCTTTTCATCAACAACGGACTGAGCGATCGCACCATCCGCAGCGAGGCTGGTGTACCTCTGATGGACAGCGCGGGCCTGGTTAACGGCTGCACGAGCTTCATCAATATCAGAACGCTTTGCTTCCACTCCGGCGGCTGCGATCGCTGAGTCGGCAGCGACGACCGTCGTTCCAGTTTGTCTGAGTTGAGCAATCTGCTGCTGGGTTTGAGCGAGTGCCTGTTCAGCGGCGGTGAGCTGAGCGAGGTTGGCTTGGCGCTCTGCTTCTAGGGCGGTGATCGATTGCGCTTGCTGCATGTTGGGCTTGATGCGAGCGAGAATTTGCCCTGCTTTAACCTGCATCCCAGGAGTGGTGTAGACTGCGTTGAACTGCCCAGGGATCGGAGCGCGAACTCGCATAATTCGGGCATTGATGATCGCATTGTCGATTGTGAATTGACCCGCGCGTGACCAAATGCTCAATCCACCCATGCCGATCGCACCAACTGCTATAGAAAAGAAGCCAAACGCGATCAAAAATCGTCTTGCTATTGACCTCTTCTCAGGTACTGGGATATTTGGACTCGGCTCTAAAGCCTCTTGTGAAGTTGTAGTTTGCACTCAACCTTCCTCTATGTAATAGGTTAGCTGTGACTCGCCTGGTTTCTCATCTGATGAATGTTGTGACCATTCGGTACGAGACTGAAGTAGTCACCCAGGCGCAATGGTAAGCTTGGAAACTCGCCTCATGGCATCCGTCAAGTAGTCGGAAGTAGGAAGAAACATCTGCACAATTAGAGTGCAGCCCATTTTCAGGAATCTTCTTAAAAAATGGTCAAAAGCCGGGTAGAGTTGACTCTTGAGCAATTTTTCTCACCACTAATCGACTAGCTTCGTCGATTCTTGTCGGGTCAGTAGGCTTCAAAACTTCTGAGAATAAACCATCTCAGCTCTGACAGTCCTGTTTCCGCCATCATTTCTGAGGCTTCACTTCAAACATGCCACCTGGGACGGGCTATTTGACGATACTTTCAGGCTGTAGGTTGCGAACCGCTTTTCCAGACAAAACACTAAGGAGTTGAAACCTGTATCTTAGGTTGCTTGGTTAAGAACGGCTGGCTTTCAATTTGAAGCAACAATGCCACAACAATAAATACGTCCCTTAAACGTTACGGGAAGGAGGCACCATATTTGCTGGGTAGGCTAGGCGGCATCCTTTGGAACTGTGGCGCTTGTTTAATTGGTGAGACTCAAAGCATCAGTCAGGTTGTGAGCTAGCTACTTTTGCGTAAGTCTACTGTAAAGATGTAAAAAGCTCTTCGATCCGGGGAGGGAAACTGCGTGGTTTCCATGAGTCCAATCATTATTCTTTTCCCGGTATATGCCAATAGCAAATTAATACTCTTAATCAATTAGACCTTTTGCTTAAATATTTGATGAAACATTCAAAAATTGCCGCTTGATATACACTTATTTTGTGCGATCTCTGGTAAGCGTTCAACTTACTAATTCAACTACTGAAAAAGCCTTCAAACTGACCAGAATAAGGGTATCTCTATTATTTCTGAGTAGTCTAATATCACAAGAAACAATAAAGTCTGTCTTTAGCAGGATGAGCAAGGACGAGGAATTGTATACGTGAACTATTATTGCTCATTTTAGAGCCAAAAGATCACACAATTAAGACATAATTAAGATCGTGTAATTGCCAATCATCATAACCGTGCTGTCTGCTGATGACCAGTCCGAAGCATTGACTGCCTCATTCCAGAGCGAACGTGCGTTTGGGAACTGATAGAGTTGCCTGGCAGCATTAATCCGTTTATTCCTGTGTGAAATGCTTTAGAAGTTAGATCCAACCTGTTTTTTGTTCTAGTTGAGACGCTTCTTAGTAGAAATTTTCTAACTCACCCATCGTGAGCATGAAGCGATCGTTGAAATCAGATACGCGATTCTGGTCGATCATATAGACGACGTTGTAGCCCTTCAGCCGAACATGAGTATGTTTGTAGGTTAACCGCTGACTATCATTCACCATTGCTACACACTTTTCGCTCTGGCAATGCCTCGTATTCCAATGCCTACTTCAATCGCGGGCGCAGGAGTGGGCGAAATCAAACAACCCACTCAGCAGATCAAAGGTGAGATAGCTTTTGCAGTACAACACGATGAGTAGCCTCTCTGGTATCGCGCCCAAAGTTGCTCTGTGCCCCATTTAATATGTTGGTAATTGTCAAAAATTAGGTTTTAACCTCTTCAGCCAAGCGATTTATTATTAATATTCCTTAGAAAGTACAAAATATTTAACTTCTATCTGTCTTAGTTTTTTACATCGTGAATTTATAGAACTGGTCGAAGAAATTTACATCTAACGGTTTCTTGAACTTAGAACAATCAGTTTCCTAAAAGGGAGCGATCGAGGTTAGTTTCTACCGATATAAATCTCTTTCTCTTCATATAGATATTGACCAAACTCGGTTCAGTCTGTTTGGTTTAACTAACTATATCTTAATGCGCTTACAGAGATATTTCTGCGTATACCATATCTGATAACTGTTAGCAATAGTAAGCTGAAAGTTTCTAAATATCTGAGTCAATCTAAATAGAAAGTCCTCCTTATGAAGCGAATCAAAAACGTCCTTAACCTTCATTTTTAGGAAGAAGAGAGGAGGAAACTTAGCGCTCTAACCTTTGCTGTAGAGTAGCTTCAGACATTCTTTCATTTGATTGAATCTAAACACTTGCTACTTGTAAGAACGACCTCAGAGAGATCAAAGTCTAATTACTGAGGATAAAGATACAAGCGTTTTCTGGATATTTTTTTGCTCTAGTTTATTAAAACCTTCACTAAAAGCAGAAATAAAAATCTCTTCTCTATCATCTTTTATGCCACTGGTGAATACATATCTGTTATCTTCATACTAGATTTAAGAAGTGCGATTTTTCTTATTCAAAAGCTTTGCGAATTAGTCTATTAATTACTTGAAAACTGGGGAACTTAAGAAAAAATTAGCCCGTCTTCTTGCACATGAGGACAGAAAAGCTTGGCATTAACTACTTTCTAAATAGCTTCCGCTAAACGTTGAAGTTTTGTAGTTAATCCCTCGTGCTTCTAGACTCTGTAAACCAAGATAGAGGAAGTCTAAAATGTTGAAAAGAACTGTTGTTATTGGTCTACTGTCTGCGATCGCTCTGACAGGTTCTGCCTTATCAGCAAGAGCAGGTCAATCACAATCAAGTGTGCAAGAGTCTAACCAAGAATCTGCTGTGATTGGCGACTTCAATAGCGTTTATCAGCACAGTGGGCAAGCAACTATCCAACAACAAGTTGGCAATCTTAAAAAAGGATGCGGGACATCTGTAAGCCAAGATCAAGGCAGCTACCAAGGCTCTAATCAAGCTACCGGAGTCGTCGGAGTCGGTAACTCTGTTGGACAGGCTAATCAACAGCTTACCGTTCAACAACAAATCCAACGCCGTTCTTTCAAAAACGCACCCTGCTACAAGAAGGTTGTTAGATAGTAGGTGAAAAACTTGGGAAGCCCCATCAGTGTCAGGCTAGAGCTTTCATGAAACAGGGTTTCGAGTGATTTGCGTCTCACCGCACGACGGGTTTAATCATTGAGTAAAAGATGCCCAAGCACTGTAAAAGTGCTTGGGGTTTTTACCTTTCACGAGACTTGGTGCTTCTGTGTACCAAAGCGTCAGCCGTAGTTCTTTCTTGAATAGCGGAACTGTGTCATTATGACCATCAAAAAGTCAATTTCTTGGCTGGTTTTTTCAGCCTTGTTGTCACTGCCTAACATCGCTAATGCTAATGGCATTGATATTCAGTCTGACAACACCAGAGTTCGAGTGGAAACAGGCAGCATCAACATTCAAACTAGAGGAGTTAAACCGCTCTCTGGAATTGGATCATACCGAAGTCTACCGAAATTTCAGTATCCCAGAAACTGGAATAGCCGCTATTCTGGCTATCTTCGTAGCAATTGTCGCAACAATAGCTATAGCTACAATAGCACTCAGAGAGATGTTTCAGGTACAAGTGTTGTTCAAACGAGGAATTATGCATCTACAACGGTGTGTCGTTAGCCAAAAGTGCCCGAATCTTTAGCAAGGAGTTTAATGTGGAATTGAAGATTTTCTCCCTCAGTCTGCTCTCTCTTTCGGCGATGTTAACGCTAGCATCTTCCTCAACTCCGCCTGCTTTAGCGCAGTGTGTCATGGCTGACGTTTCGGTTCAAGCTGCAATCCGGGGTTCAAAAAAACCAGTGCAGCAAACCAATGATGTTGAGATGCAGAGTAAGGGAGCATGTGTTGGTAACACAAGTGTCCATACTGGGACACAGCTTTATGTTGGCGGTGGCGATAAAGTGATCCAACGCCGAAACAGTAAGCACCGTTTAGAAGGCGGTTCCTCTCCTGTGACTGGGGTGGTAGGCCCGACTGTGAAAATCCCAGTGAATGTGCAGGTAGATGTCTACAATCCGGCAGAGCGTCTTAACCGCTAAGTAGCTTTACTGCTGAAATTTGTCAATACTATTTGAGGACTGAAAAATGTTGAAGAAAGCTTGCGTTGTTAGCCTATTGTCAGTGGCTGCTTTAGGAATGATTTCCTTGCCCTCCAAAGCAGGACAAGTACAAGAAAGTGTTCAGGGTACTAGCCAGAGTGCCGCGATCGTAGGAGACGGAAACGTCGTCAACCAGTACATCATTCAAAATAACGTGCAGAAGCAAAGAGGACAGGGACACCTGAAAGGGAAAAAACAGCAGCAACAAGGCTCTTTTCAAGGTGCTGGTCAAACGGCGGGTGTTGTAGGGAACGGGAATCAGCTTAACCAAGTCTCTGAGCAACTGAACGTTCAGCAACAAAAGCTTCGCTCTCGCGGCCACAAACAGCGGTATTTTCGGGGGGATAAAGACTAGTTTATCACCTGTCCCTTTTGGTGGAAGAAGGGGACACATCGTTAATTACTAGCTCCGTTGGTGACATATATTAAGCTCGACCTTACTTCTTAGATAAAGTCGAGCTTATTTCTTTGGAACTCTAGTAATCCTAGTTTCGTGGTAAGTGTGGGATAGGCTTCAAGTCTGTACGGGCAGAATTCCTATCCTACACATCATTTAGAATTTTTGGACATCATAGAACTAAGGGTGCTGAAGCGACTTCCCCTAATCCAACAGACTGCAACAAACTTACCCAGTCTTGACGAGTTTTAGTATCTTGTGGAGAGGCGCTTAGGCGTTCAGCGTGTTCCGTCAGAGTCTCGTGCCAGATGCCTTCCGCCTCATAGTGAGCCACCCGATCGCCAGGGGCCGCTGTCGCTAATTTTCTCTCCAGATCAGGGCGTTCTACCCGTCGAATCGCCCCATTGACATACACAAACTTATCCTGGTTTTGGGCATCACAGTAAACGAGATAGTACCAGTGATAGTCTTTACCTGCTTCTAACGCAACAGTAGACGGTAGACGCAGATTGACAATCCCGGCTGGGGTGCCTTTTCCGACAGCCTTGTTTGTGTAAACCGTCTTGTCTTGATTGTCCTTGAGTACAAATTCAACCAGATAGTCGGATGTGAGCGTATACGGCACAAAAAACCAGAAGGTCGGAGACTTCGCCAGAGTCAACCCCGTACTGGTGTCAGGCATCAAGGCCGTCATGGGTGGCTTATTAGGAACCGAACAGGCTCCCCGACTTCCTCCGCCCCGGCGTTTTCGAGGTCTGCCAACATCCGAAAAGTCTATTCGATTGAAGCGCGATCGTCGTTGATTGACCGTACTGGGCTTGGCAGATAGTGTCGCTGTAGCTGAAGGGACTGCTACAGCAAATTCGCTCAATAGACAGGGCACGATCGCTCCAATCAGGATCATTTTTCTGAACAAGTTTCTCGTCATGGTCTTTCTAGTCATAGCCATCTTCTTGTTAACTGCGAACTTGTGATTGCAAATTTCGATTTTGGTAGATGGTGTAAGCGACCACACTGCCCCCTGTCGCGACTAAGCTCACTGCGGCTGGAATGATTGGCATCCATCCACCTCTGAGCAAAAGAATAAAGCAGCCAGCCGATAAAGTGCCCAAAGCGACACTGCTTGCCAGCCCCAGATGAAGGGGCGATCGTATAGACAAAACTAGAATGCCTCCCACTAGAGACCATCCCCCCACCCAGAGGGTAATTCCCCACGGCGGCAACCACCACAACAACGGACGCTGATCCATCACTGCACTCAGAATCTGACTCACCATATGAGCATGAATCATCACCCCTGGCATCTGCTCAGATCCCTGCCCCGAACTGTAGGGAGTCGGAGAGTAATCTTTAAAGCTCTGGGCAGTAGTGCCAATCAAAACAATGCGATCGTTAATTAGCTTAGAAAGTTCGGTGTCTGATGCGTTTATGAGATCAGTGAGCGTGATTTGTGAAGCGATCGGATTGGAGGAGCGGTAATTGAGCAATACCTGGTAGCCTAAGTCATCTAACGTTTGGTAGCCACCTGTTTGAGATTCAAGCTGCTTAAATCGGGTGTCGCCAATTCTGACTTCCCCTTGAGAATCGCGTTCAGCTTGAATGTTTTGATCCATCAGATACAACTGAGCCACCCGAAAGCTAAAAGAGGTGTCAGTCACACAGAGCGAGTTTGGGTTTGGTGCCATTGCCAAAAGTTGACGACGCACCACACCATCCGGGTCGATCGGAAAGTCACTAAAGCTCAAGCGATCCTCAGAAACGCCAGGAGGATGTCTAGTTCCAGAGCGCGTACCAGTGTCTCCAACTTCGCAAATCTCGATCAGGTTTTCATTTTGAAGATTGGCTTTCAGGTTTGCGTAGTTTTGAGTGATCGCAAAATCGCGGTAGATGTCTAACCCAATGACTCGTGGCTGATGAGATTGGAGTTTCTCTAGCAGTTGAGCCAGTGCCCGATCGGAGAGTGATGAACCACGTCTTTCTTGAGGATTTTGGTTCTGAACATCTTTCTCAGTCACGGTGACAATCAAAAGGCGAGGGTCGGGCGGTTCAGCAGGTCTGAGCTTCATCATGTGATCAAACGCCTGCAATTCCCAGTTTTGTAAAACGCCTAGCTGTCGTACTCCCATCACCGCCGCAGTGACGATCGCACTGACCACTAGCAAGGTTTGCAGACGCTGTTTGCGAGAAGGGGCGCGATCGATCGTCAGAGAGCCACACAGCGCTTGCCAGGTAGTCGGTTCTTCACTAGGATTCTGGCAAATCACAGGAAGCCAAGTCGCACAGGGACAGTCTTCTTCTAGCTTCTCCAGCCTTTCTCGTGCTTCTCGCACTGCCCCATACAGCGATTGCCCCTGTGAAAAGGTCGTTAGAAAGTGCTTGAAAAATTCTTGAGAAACCACATCCGGCACAAGCTCTCGCATCACAATCACTTGCGGAATGTGCAAATCTGCCAGCGACTGCGCCAACCCCAACCCATCACAAGAATTGAAAATCACCAGCTTCAAGCCGCGACTAATGGCTTTTCTGAGCGCATTTCTGAGCTGCTTTAGCGTCAAACTATCTGTCGCGTTGATGTAAATCCGCCCAGTGTCTTCCTCAGTCTGACTATGCCCCGCAAAAAACAGGATATCCCAGCCTTTTTGATCCCAGAGGTGTTCGTCTAGCTCCCAGTGATTCGGCTCTTCTAAAAACACTGGCATTGCTCCTGGCACCGCTTCTAGTAGCTTGCGGTCTGCCTGAAGGTCGATCCCCTCGTGATTTCCCAAAACGGCTAAGATCCTGACTGTCCCGATCGGAGTCTGCGATTGAACATTAACTCGCCCATACTCCTGCACACTCAAGGCAACTTCCGCCGCCGGATAATCCTCAAAAAAATTCCACAAGTGCCAGGGGAGCCGCCGCAGCGCATCATCGTTTGTTTCGATCACCACGCGCACCTCATCGGCCGGGTCTAGCTCCCGGCTCAATTTGCGATCGATTGACAAAAACGACTCCGAGTTAAGCCAGGCATTGAGCTGAAGCTTTAAGCGCCGCGATAGATCACTAAACTCAATTTCAGAAAAGTGAGTCACCCCACCTGGCTCGATCGTAATGGCACGGGTCGGCGGAGCGCTGCGTTCACGATAAAACTCGCGATAAAGTAGCCGCCAGTGTCGATAAAGCTGATCAATCTCTGGAGCAGGAGGCAAACTACCTGTGCATTTAGTTGCATAGCGATCGTTGGCAGCGTCGCCAGACAAATCGCCAACAGTCTGTGAAATCTGAGCCGTGATATTGGGACAACCGCTTTGCAGATCGCCAGAACCCAGGTTGATGACAACTAACTTACTCATTCCCATCTATCCATAAGCAGTTAGAGAACAAAATCCTCAGTTACCCTAACATGATCACAGGCTACCTGAATGCTAAAGCAATCACCCGGTAATCCTTTAAAAGATCTTAGTTGGATGTAGTTATCATGTCCTCTAGAACAAACTTCCTGAAGGATCTCTCCCGCTTCAGACAGCATGATCAGCTTAAGATTAGACGATAGACGAGGGCTGCCACTACCCGGAAAAAGCTGTACTAGAACCCCGATCGTTCCATCAATGTTTGTATTAAGACCCAGCGACAGAGCGACTGACTGATCACCCAACTGCATTCCAAAGTCAACTAACTTAGCGCGTTTAGTCTCAGTTTTTAGTAGCGTCATACTCCTAACCGACACCAAATCTAGCTTGTCGCTGTCCAAAACGGCTTCTAGGGTCTGCCAACCTGTCTCAAAAACGCCCTCAAACCAGCTTCTCAAGTTGATAGCAGCCGAGGTGATGGGAGCTTGCCGCAACTGATGGAGATAATCGGGAAACTCTGAGAGCGATCGCAACTGATTGAAAGGCACTTCTAACTGTGCTGTTTGCGTAAATCCCAGTAGCGTGGCTTCTTTCAGGGTCTGGCTCATTTGCACCGCGACATATCCCACTCGGTCTGATCCCACATCATGAGGAATCTGCATCATCTGTGCATTGGGCAAAACTGGACGACACTCTAGCCTACCGAGCTGTTTGACCCACAAATCCGCAATGTCCATCATTTTCACAAAGGTTGGGTTGCGGCTATCACTCCGGGCTACGTCCACTTCAAATTCCAAACAACGCAAATAAAAGTCTACGGCATAGACCGCCAGAGTGTTGAGATAGACCTGTTTAGCTTTCAGGGAGGTGAACTGCCGTTTTTGGTACTGTTGGGCGATCGTATGCGCCTCAAACGACAATGGCACTGTAAAAATCAAAGGCTCAACGGTTGGACTCATTCTTTATCTCTCTCTTTATCTCTCTACGTATCTTTTAGATATTTCCTGAAATAGGGCATCAAGTCTTTTAGCTGACGGTTAAAAAAAGAACACAGGGTTTGAACGGATACATTCAAGCTGATGGCAATTTCTAACCAGGTCTGACCTTCTACAAATCGGGCCCACGCCAGCGACTGAAACGTGACTTCTGGACGTTCTCTCAACCGCTGCTTTTGAAGAAGGTTGTCTGGGTCATCTTCCAGAAACTGTTGCAGAAGTTGACTAGCCGAAAGCGTTTCTTCGGGTGAGACCAGATTATCTAAGTCATCTAATGAGGGAAGGTAAGCAATTTGTTCTGTCTTGTCTGACTTGGGAATCTGGGTGATCCCTTGCTTTCTGTAGTCATTGACGACATCGATAAATTGAAAGTTTAACCGGAAGTTGACCCACGCCAACACAGGATGATCTGGATTGTAACTGTCAATTTTTTGACAAGTCTCAATCAAGGTTTTTTGGAGAGCTTCATTGTAAAGATCTTCATAAAGACTCGCAGACCATAAATGTCTCTGAGGATGCCCCAACCGACCCGATTTGAGAATCTCGTTGACGAGTCGATTGAGTGCGATTTGTCGTTGAGAACTTTGCGATGGGTGTTTTTGAGCTTCCTTGGCTTGCTGTTGAAGCCGCTGATCTAGATCATCATTCGGTGAGGCACCCTGAAAGCGCTCATTCACCATCTAATTCTCCTCGCTTCTCTAGAACGGTAGGGACATCTCAACATCAGGGCTGTCATGGTAGATGCTACTTTTAGTCTGGTGAAGTGGCATTTATCTGAGTAAAACCAGTACGTCTTCGACTAGAGAATTTTTTTAGCTCCAGAAGTTTCAGCCTCTTATACCTAACACTAATTTGGGGCTAGAAACCAGGGCTAGAAACTTACAAGGTTCAAGTAAACGCTTACCTTATCCTCACGAGGCTGCTCAAGTAAGTCTGGCTGACGGTGAAAAGTGAATGAAGCCCTGTTCTGTTTGATCTCCTCTTGGGCGGAGAATCGGAGACTGGCGTAGAAGCTTCTGGTAGGGAACGTGCGATCGACCGAGTAGATAGACGGGTAGCTGTGTTCATGTAATTTAGCAAGCCAACGAGACCTGAGTATCTTGGGGACTGAGCGTTCATCATCTGAACCTCTATTTGCTATTCCCGCTGACCCGTAAAAAGTTAGGCATTTTGTCACAGAACTTAACAATAGAGCATAGTCTAGTTTTCCCTGGAGGATATCTTCAAAGTTTGGCTGGCGATCGTTCAAGTCATAATTGTGTAGTTTTGTAACAAATTGCATAATTTTTAAGCTCTGGAACCTGAAGCCTAGATAGGAAGTTCGGCAGATGTTGGCAGCCTGAAAGCGATCGATGCGAGGTTGAACAAGTACTTTTTTGTTGCCCTTAATTCAAAAAACCACTCTGAATGATTTTTGGAGAGATCAACAACAATGCGGTACCAAAATTCTCAGACCAAAATTCTCAGACCAAAACTTTCAGATTTAAGGTTTTCAGAACTATGAGGGCGATCGCTCTTTCTGTGCGGCACTTGAGAGGCAAGATCTTTGAATCCTACGGTGAACCATTAGGGATTTGCATTCTAACTAAAACTCTGAGATTAGTCAAAAACAAAAGGGCTTTTACCACTGATTTTCATCAGTTTGTTTTTCAGTTTAGATGAGTAGTTGAAAGTCTCATTCTAAAAAACTTTGTGGAGAACCTGGCACAATATTTAGGGCAAAATTTTCTAGAGTTTATGGCAAATTCTAGTTAGTCAATTTAGAAATTGTCCTGAAGTAAAAAATGATTTCAAGCATTTATCTTACAGTAATTTGTAGTAAGAGCAATGACAAAGTTTCTTACCAGTTATTTCAATTGTTGAGGGTTTCTAGGAATACAAAACGGTAGCTTTAAGTCTGATAAGTAAGCTTTTCAGAGCTTATCGTCGTGATTTGTGCAGCTACAAAGTCATCTAATGAGATTTTCAACATTCATCTTTGACCTTTTGAAGTAGTTTTTATCTATTGAGATAACCAGGTTCGATCACTACGAAAATTTGACGATGATGAGAGGCTATTATCTTGAGAAGTTTTCGATTGTCTTAATATTTGAGGCGATCGTTCTGTTCCAAAACTAATAGCATGAAGACAGAATGAAGAGATGAATTTCTGAAACTTTCTTGGCAAAATTCCGTCGATTATTACTGTTGAGTTCAGGTTAACTGGCCGCCTATGAGACTTTTATTAGTTGACGATGATCAGCACATTACTGAACTTCTTGAAGAGGTTCTGACTGACCAGCATTATGTTGTTGATATTGCGGGTGATGGTCATGAAGCATGGGACTACGTAAAGACATTTGATTACGACTTGCTCATGCTAGATGTGACACTCCCCAAGTTAGACGGCATCAATCTTTGTCATCAATTACGTTCTCAGAAATATCACATGCCAATTCTCATGCTGACTGCCCGCGATACCACCACCGATCAGGTAGCTGGGCTAGATGCAGGAGCAGATGACTACGTGGCAAAGCCTTACAAGCTACAGGAGCTACTAGCCCGAATTCGAGCCTTAGTGCGTCGAGGAAGCCCTTCTCTACCCCCCGTTTTAAAGTGGGAAAACTTGTGCCTTGATCCCAACACAACAGAAGCTAATTACAAAGCGCAATCCTTGAAGCTGACACCCAAAGAATATCGATTGTTAGAGCTTTTCTTGCGTCATGGTTGCCGGGTGTTGAGCCGCAGCGAGATCATGGAAAACCTCTGGTCTTTTGAAGATCCTCCCGAAGAAGATGCAGTCAAAGCTCTCATCAAACGTTTGAGACAAAAACTAAAAGGGGTTGGAGCCGTTGATGACTTCATTGAAACAGTGTATGGTCTGGGTTACCGCCTCAAATCGGGTTCCCAGTCAGACCTTTAGAGATATTCACTGGCGTTTGCTGCTGGCTTATGTTGTGGCAATGACTACAATTTTTGGAGTTTCGGCGATCGCCGTCTACTTCTTCTTCTACGAGAACCGGAATCAACAGATAAACAGTCAGTTGCTAACGCTAGTTCAGGCGGCCGCGCCAAGTATTGAGACGGTTAAAGCTCGTGGAAGCAAAAGCTTAGATAAAGACCTTCCCTGGCACGATCTCTTTTCTAACCGGGAGCAGAGTTTGGAATGGTTTACCGCCGATGGCAAACTTCTGGCAAAAGAGGGGAGCCAGTTTCCCACGGTTCCCTTAGCCAAACATTTTACGTCTTCGTCCCACGTCAATACGCCGATAGTCGAATCTCAAGCAGATTTGCGAATCATGACGATCGCGGTTTACACCAATACTCCAGATAAAAAAACGCTGCAACTACAGGGCTACTTGCGGGCAAGCCAATCCAATCAACGCTTTGAGGCTTCATTAAGTCAGTTGCGACTAGGACTGGGATTGGGAGGAATTATCGCTTTGCTGCTGGCCAGTATTAGTAGTCTATATCTCACCGAGCAGGCAGTAAAACCCATGAGAATTAGCTTTCAGCGACTGACTCGATTTGCTGCGGATGCTTCCCATGAGTTACGCAATCCTCTCACTCGAATTGGTATTGCCACTGAGATTATGTTGAGCCATCCAGAACAACTCAAACCCGCAGACGTAAAGAAACTGGAGACGATCGCCAGCGCAACTGAGCAAATGAGATGTTTGATTGACGATGTGCTGTTTTTAGCTCGGACTGATGCTACTCACCCTCCCAATAAGCAAGAAAAAGGTACTATTTATCTGGATCAATTGCTCAAAGCATTGATAGAACGCTTTATATCTCAAGCTCAAGCTAAAGGCATTGATTTTCAGGATCAATTGCTGCCTAACTTGCCTGTCAAAGGAAGCTCTACACCCCTGGATCGTCTATTTTCTAATCTTCTAGAGAATGCGCTGAAGTATACTGAAGCCGGAGGAAAAGTGGTAGTTTCGATGAAGCAGTCCGGGCAGAGTGTGGTTGTCTCTGTAGAAGATACTGGCATTGGGATTCCCTCTGAGTACTCGCCGTTTATCTTTCAGCGGTTTTGGCGAGCTGATCAAGCTCGATCGCAAGAGCAAGATGGCTTTGGACTCGGACTCGCGATCGCCCAAACGATCGCCAAACAACATAAAGGAGAGATCACAGTAAATAGCCAGGTTGGGGTAGGGAGCCGTTTTCAAGTGCGATTGCCCCTGGCGTAGGAACAAAACCAGGAGAAGATACGTCGTTCAAAATGTGTCACTTATCGAAGTGTCCTGAGCAGGGTATTTCAAACACTACCTCTTCTGCAAGGCTTCAAGGACATTGAGCAAATGTTATTTAATTGTTAGTCTTCTACTCGTACTAAAGTTATCATCAGCTATCATCAAAGATGTTGTTTTGGGTGAACGTGGGTTGCTGGAGTAGGTGCCTTGTAGATATTGCGAACAGGATGTTTGTAGTTTAGTCTGGTGATTGTAAAAGGTGGCTCAGTCTGCCACCCTGGTTTAGAAAGGGATCAAACAGAAGTTTTCAGGCTACACGGTGTAGGTTAAAGAAGGTTTGGCTGCTCTGCCACTGACTGTCTGCCACTGAGAGTATCGGCGAGTATCGGCTAGTTTCGGCATTCCCCACGAGGGCGAAGGGATCGGGTGTGTTCCAATCCAGAGTTGTTCACTCACTTGGAAGTATGATTTCAGCGTCTTGTATCCTACTCCTTGTGTACTATCCATCGTGACTATGTACCCCAACAATTCCTCAAACCGGGCTGAGTCTCGCTCAGTCATTCGTCAGCTTGTGATGTCTGCGATCGCGTCCGTTGCGATCGTCGGGAACAATACCCCCGCTCAGGCAGCAAATTTCAACTTTACCTATGCGCCTGGGACTTCGCTAGAGCAAATGCTTGGCTTTGAAATGGCAGGGGGTATTTGGGCAAGTCATTTATCAGACAATGCAACGATTAACATCCACATGGAAGTTACTGATCAATTACCATCGAGTGTGGTGGGCGGCGCACTTCCAGGGATGCGGGCAGAACAGCCCTATGAAACTTGGAGAAATCGACTGGCAGGCGATCGCACGTCAGCCGATGATCAGTTTATCTTCAACAACCAGCAAGACGATGCAGACAAGTTTACTGCGCTGATCGATGGTTTCAAAGTTGACAATAACTATGCCCTCAAGATGACCCGTGCCAATGCCAAGGCAGTGGGCATGATTGCAGGCAATGACAAAGCGCTGGACGGCTACACGCTGATGAACAAGCTGACCAACAAGCCAGTTTCCTGGAACTATGACTTTGTTGGCGGCAATGTTTCTAAAGGCACAATGGACTATCTCAGTGTAGGAATCCATGAACTGACTCATCACCTGGGCGTTGTCAGTGGGGTCGATAAGGCTGGCTGGCTGACTCAAAAGACTCAGTATGACTCAAGCCATCAAAGTGACTTTTATGCCACCTTAAATGGCAAATTAGACAATGCGACTCCGCTCGATCTATTTCGCTTTTCGGCAGAGAGCGTCAAACAGGCTGGATCGGGTGACTCGTGGATTGATATGTCGGTGGGGGGCAAGCCTTACTTTTCGACTGACGGCGGCAAGACTGTGCTGGGCTACTTCTCAACAGGCGATGACACTAGCTTAGGAGGCGACGGCAATCAAGCCAGCCATTGGAAACAACAGGACAATCCTCTAGGCATTTTAGATCCCGTGCTGCGATCGGGAGAGCGCAGAAGCATTTCAGGACTCGATCGTAAGCTGTTGGATGCGATCGGCTGGAATCTGCAACCGGGCGAAACCAATCTGGCGACGCTCCAGAGTCAGGCAAAGCTACGACTGGCCCAGCGCATCGGTAAAACGGTCGAGTGGCTCGACGCAAACCCCGCCGAAGCAGCCTCACTTTTGTCTCAAGATCGCACTCAAGAAGTACAGGCCATGATTGAGCAAAGTAGAGTTTATGATTGGCGTGCCTCTAGCAGTAGTGGTTTTTGGCAGGATACGGCATATCAACACTTTTTGTGGCAAGAAGTCTCCGGATCAGGGACTGATCAGCCTGAAAAAACTGCTGTACCAGAACCTTCTACGATCGGGGGACTGATTATTGGGGGTGGCTTATTGGGGGTGCGTCGTCTACTTAAGCGTCGGAGTCAAAAGCGGGTGATCCAATGATGGGCAATTCCCCAAAGCGCTGGGTTCGATCGCAAGGTTGGGTTCACTACATCGTCTGGTGGCCCCTATTCTATTCGCTGCTAGGAATATGGGGAAATGCTTTTGCTCAAGTTGTGCCCGATACCACTCTACTTAACAATTCGGTGGTCACTCCTGGTAGTAGCATCTTTGAGATTACAGGGGGAACGACTGCTGGGAGTAACTTGTTTCATAGTTTTGAGCAATTTTCTCTGCCAACGGGTGGCACAGCCTTTTTTAATCAGGCGATCGCCGTTGAAAACATTATCAGCCGAGTGACTGGAACCTCTGTTTCTAACATTGATGGTCTGATTCGAGCAAACGGTAGCGCCAATCTGTTTCTGCTTAACCCCAACGGCATTCTTTTTGGCCCCAATGCTGTCCTAAACTTGGGAGGATCTTTTGTTGGAAGTACAGCTAACAGCATTAGATTTGCGGATGGTAGCGAGTTTAGTGCTGTCAACCCGTCTGGGTCACCCTTGCTGACGGTCAGTATCCCCGCTGGCTTGCAGTATGGAGCGACACCGAGGGAGATTCGAGTACAGGGAGTCGGGAACAACTTGTTTCTAAATTCACCGACTGACCCCTCCGTAAATCGGAACGATCGCCCGCCTGGTCTACAAGTCAATTCTGGGCAAACGCTGGCGCTGATAGGGGGAGATGTCACCCTGGAGGGAGGCAATCTAACTGCCGCAAGTGGGCGAATCGAACTCGGTAGTGTGGGCGAAGCAGGAACGGTGATACTCACACCAACGAATCCCGGCTGGCAACTTGACTACAGTAACATTAGGCACTTCCAAGATATTCGGCTCTCTCAAGCAGCTTCGATCGAAGCCAGTGGCAACCGTGGCGGCAGTATCGGAGTGCAGGGACGCAACATCAGTCTCACAGATGCCTCGGCAATGATGGTAGACACCCTGGGCAATGGCACAGGTGGAACCCTCAGACTCACAGCAACAGACTCAGTGCAAGTGAGTGGCTTTTCCTTTCCGCCTGCGGGTGTACCGTTTGTCAGCCGTTTATCCACAGATGTTGCTCCGGGTGCGAGCGGGCAGGGTGGAAATTTGACGATCGCCGCGAGGCGCTTACTGATTGCCAATGGCGGTCAAGTATCCAGTGGGACTTTTGGCGCTGGAGATGCAGGTTCATTGAGGGTTGCAGCTCAAGATGTGGAAATCATCGGAAGTTCACCCATTGCCCCTAGTGGGTTGTTTGCCCCAGTAGAAACTCTTGCTACAGGCAAGGGGGGGAATCTGACAATCGAAACTAATCGCTTGCGAATCGCTAATGGGGCACAGGTTGCCGCGAGTACGTTTGGGTTTGGAGATGCCGGAGATTTGACGGTTCAGGCAACTGTAGTAGAACTAATTGGTATTTCACCAGAAGGTTTTACAAGCGGTTTGTTTGCGAATGTCGAGAACGGAGCCACAGGCAAGGGCGGTGACTTAGGGATCACCACCGATCGCTTGCACATCACGAATGGGGCACAGGTCTCAACGAGTACGTTTGGAGATGGGGATGCTGGATCATTAACAGTTCGAGCAAAGGATGTGGAAGCGATTGGCATCTCGCCCATTGGTTCGAGTGGCTTGGTTGCTGCATCTAGAGCCATTGGCAATGGGGGGCAGTTGACGATTACCACTGATCGCCTGCGGCTGATTGACGGAGGGCAGATCGCCACAGCAACCGGGGGATCGGGCAATGCAGGCGACCTGACCATCAGAGCTTCTGAATCAGTAGAGCTGGCTGGCTCGACAGCACTGGGGCGCAGCGGCTTATTTTCGAGCGCGATCGAGGGCACAGGCAACGGGGGCGACTTGACCGTTTCGACTAATCGGCTAGTCGTCAGAGATGGGGCAACGATTAGTGTCAGTAACTTCTCTAGCCGCAACCCAGATATCCCCGCAGGGCAAGGAGCAGCCGGAAACCTGAATGTGAATGCCAGCTTTGTATTGCTTGACCAGCAAGGTATTCTCACAGCGGACGCGGCAGCAGGGGAGCGAGGAAACATCACGGTGCGATCGGGCACCCTCTTGTTGCGTCGAGCGAGTATGATCACGACCAATGCTCAGGAGACGGCAACGGGGGGAAATATCACACTCAACACAGACATTTTGGCAGCTTTTGAGAATAGTGACATCACTGCTAATGCTCAACAAAGCTTTGGGGGACGAGTCGTGATTAACGCTAGAAGCGTCTTGGGTACACAGTTTCGAGAACAACCGACTACCGAAAGTGACATCACAGCCTCTTCTGCATTAGGAGCTGAGTTTAATGGAGTCGTAGAACTCAATACATTGGAGGTTGACCCTGGACAAGGACTCGTCGAATTGCCCAGCGATGTCGTCGATCGCAGCACGCAAGTTGCCGCAGTTTGTCGGGGATCAGGTGGAAATGAATTTGTGATCACCGGACGCGGCGGACTCCCAGAAACCCCTGCTCAAATTCTCAGAGACGGGACAGTGTGGGAAGATCTGCGCCTGACTGGGCGTGAGCGTCAGAAGCCAGAAGCCAGAAGCCAAAAATCGGGACGATACGTGCCTCCTAAGCCTCAAGCCGCGATCGTAGAGGCCAGAGGATGGATAATGAATGCCAGGGGTGAAGTGACGCTTGTCTCTCAGCTTCCTCAATCGACCTCTGACCCATCTCAGCAGTCATCAGTCCAGTGTGCAAGTTCTACAGAGTAATGACTAGATTTCATTGGCGGGATTGTTGGCAGCAGGTACGATCGCGGCTCCAGTCAGTTCGCGCTAGTCTGTGGTTGGCAGTCCTAACGTTTTTTGTGATCACTGGAACTTCGGTGGTTGCTTTTGATCGGGTAGCCTTTTCGACTGAGCCTTTCGCTAATTCGATCGCTCAATCTGTCGCATCTCCAAACTTTTTAGAACAAGGACAAGCACTCTACCAGGCAGGACGATTTGCAGAGGCGGCAGCAGTCTGGCAGCAAGCCGTCCAGGTTGCTCAAAAGGATCGACTCAATCAAGCCTTGAGCCTTAGTTATCTATCGCTGGCTTATCAGAAACTAGGCGCATGGGATCAAGCCAAACAGTCGATCGCTCAAAGTCTGGATTCTTTGAGTCCTCAAACCAGCTTAAAGGAATCAGAGATTGTTGTTTTGGCTCAAGTCCTCAACACCCAAGGCAGCATTCAACTCGCAATGGGGCAACCCGAAGCTGCACTAGAAACTTGGCGGCAAGCAGAAAAAACCTATGCTCAAGTGAAAGATAGTGCTGGGACGATCGGAAGCCAAATCAACCAGGCTCAAGCCTTACAAACATTGGGACTGTATCGCCGCGCTCAAATGTTGCTCAAAGAGATCAACGACCGTTTGCAAACTCAGCCAAACTCTCTGCTAAAAGCTTTAGGGCTAAAAAGTTTGGGTACAGTGCTACAAGTCACAGGCAACTTGAGTGAGTCTCAGGAAGCTCTCAAGCAAAGTCTAGCGATCGCCCAACAGCTCACCCCGCCCATCAATCCTAGCGAGACCTTGTTTAATCTAGGAAACACCCTGAGAGCTTTGCAAAATCCTTCAGCAGCATTGAGCTTTTATCAGCAAGCAGTCACCTCAGCACCGACGGCGATCGCTAAACTTAGAGTCCAATTGAATCAGTTAAGCCTACTTCTAGAAACGAGACAGTGGGAGCAAGCTCAAGCCTTGGTGATTCAAATTGAGCCACAGTTAGCAAATCTGGTTCCTAGCCGGGGCGCAATTTATGCTCAGGTCAATTTTGCAACTAGCTTGATGAAAATTCTAGAGCAGCAAAGCAGCCAAAAAACAGGCATTTCTAAGTCACCACTGGTTACACCTCGGACGATCGCTCAACTTTTAGCAACCGCCATCCAACAAGCAAAGACGCTGCAAGACCCCAGGGCAGAATCTTACGCACTAGGGCAACTCGCTAACCTGTATGAACAAACACAACAGTTGGCAGAGGCCAAAGATCTCACTCAAAAAGCCCTGACTCTGGCTCAAGCTAGCAATGCATCAGAGATTACTTATCGCTGGCAGTGGCAACTAGGGCGTATTCTGAAACAACAAGGACTGGCAGGTAATCAAAAGGTGGGAGCGATCGCGGCTTATAGTGAAGCCGTAAAAACGCTGCAATCTATTCGTAGAGACCTGTTGGCAACCAATCCTGAAGTGCAGTTTTCTTTTAGAGAAGGCGTAGAGCCAATTTATCGAGAGCTGGTCGAATTGCTCGTTCAACCCAATGCTAGTTCTGAAAATTTGCAACAAGCTCGTCGAGTCATTGAAGACCTTCAGCTTGCAGAATTAGAAAATTACTTTCGTTCAGCTTGTTTAGATCCTGTACAACAGATTGATTTTATTGATGATAAGGCAGCCGTTTTTTACCCCATTTTGCTCAACGATCGAGTAGAGGTGATTCTCTCACTTCCGGGGCAAGCGCTGCGTCACTACTCCACGATCGTACCGCTGTCTCAAGTCGAAACTCTTGTCAAGCGTCTTCGCCAAAATCTAGTTCTCCCTTATACCTCCAAACAAGACATTCAGCCGCTCTCGCAACAGGTTTACAACTGGGTCATTCAACCTGCTGAAGCACTCTTGGCTAGCAGTGGAGTCAATACATTAGTGTTTGTCTTAGATGGTGCCCTACGCAATATTCCGGTGTCAGCGCTTTACACGGGCAGTCAGTATCTCGTAGAAAAGTACAACGTTGTTCTGACTCCAGGGTTGAGCTTGTTTGAGCCTAAGCCTCTAGCCTCCATAAAGCTGACGGCGCTGACGGCTGGACTAACCGAACCTCGCCCCAATTTTGAGCCATTAGAATTTGTCAAACTCGAACTCGAACAAATTCAGTCCAAAATCTCTACAGAAGTACTGCTAAATCAAGCGTTTACTAGTAAAGCACTCGCCAATAAATTAAAATCGTCGCTGTTTCCAGTAGTTCACATTGCTACTCACGGTCAGTTTAGTTCCCAGTCTTCTGAAACGTTTATTTTGGCTTGGGATCAGCCGATTACCGTTAATCAATTAGACAATTTACTTCAAGCACGCGATCAGAGCGCGTTTAATACGCTTGAGCTATTAGTACTCAGTGCTTGCGAAACCGCAGATGGAGACGATCGCGCTACTTTGGGTCTGGCCGGAGTCGCAGTACGAGCAGGGGCACGCAGTACACTGGCATCATTATGGCTAGTAGATGATGAATCAACGGCTTTATTAATGGGGCAATTTTATCAAGGGCTAAAGACCGGGTTAACAAAAGCAGAAGCCCTCCGTCGCGCTCAACTTAGCCTCTTGCAAGGAAAGTATAGCCATCCCCGGTTTTGGTCTGCTTTTGTCCTGTTGGGGAACTGGCTGTAAGCTAAAGCGATATACCCAGGATGGCGCGACTTAAAATTATTGAGAAACTTGCAGCTTTGTCCCAGGTTTGCCCCACTTTGTATGTCAGCGTATTGTAGGGCAGCTTAAAAGGGAAACAAAAAGCGATCGCTTCAAATCAGCAGATTCTCTCATGACTTCACAATTTTGAGAGATCGCCGTCAAATCGTGATTTAGCAACCTTAATTCTCTGCTTCGACATAGCTCGATCAACACAAACTAATACATAGTCTCATTGGGGTGAGCACATGGAGGCAATCAATTCCGATTCGGAATCACCACAGTTACCCAGCCTGGAGAAACCTCTGGGCGGACGCTACAAAGTTGTCCAACAGTTAGGAATGGGAGGCTTTAGTCAGACCTTTATTGCTGAAGATCTTCACCTACCGAACTGTCCTCGCTGTGTGATCAAACAACTTAAGCCCCACTTCGAGACCGAACAAGACTTGCAGACTGCCCGACGATTGTTTGACACTGAGGCAAAGGTGCTTTATCTGTTGGGCAACCATGATCAAATTCCCCGATTACTAGCCCACTTTGAAGAGGATCACAAGTTTTATCTTGCCCAAGAATTAGTTGAGGGTGAGACACTCAATCAATTGCTAGTCGATCATCAGCTTTGGACAGAAGCAGAAGTGATGACTTTGCTAAGAGACAGCCTGAACGTGCTGGCCTTTGTCCATCGGCAAGGCGTGATTCACCGAGACATCAAGCCCTCTAATCTAATTTGCCGTCAATCGGATGGCAGAATTATTTTGATTGATTTTGGGGCAGTTAAACAGGTCAGTCTGGGAGTTGCCGACGCAAAATCTGGAAAAACTGACCTAACCGTTTCGATCGGGACTCAAGGCTACACAGCAAACGAACAACTCGCAGGTGAGCCTCATTTTAGTAGTGATATCTATGCGATCGGCATGGTGGCGATTCAAGCATTAACGGGTATTCGTCCTAAGCATCTCAAGAAAGACCCATACACCCATGAATTTCGGTGGTGTGAGGAGGGAACGCCCGTCTGTGAAGCGCTCGTTAATCTGTTAGATTGCATGGTTCGCTACGACTTCCGGGAGCGCTACCCTACTGCTAATGAGGCCCTGGCAGCACTGCACACTCTGTCTGACTATTTTCCTGAGTACTCGCCTGAATCACCCACAAGCTCTGAGGCAGGCAGCCTGCCGTTCAAACCATTGCTGTTAATGCCAGCAAAAGACCCTTTAGAACCAGTACATTTCAGCAAGAAACCTTTGTATTTCCCAAGCTCAAGCTCCGAGAGATCGGCTCAACGGCAATCTACGGATGGTGGTTCTTCTCAAACAGGGGGCACTGCTGAACGATCACCCAATAGTCCCGCTTCGGAAATACAGCCAACCGAGCTTCGAGCTTCTTTAAAGATGTTCCTGAAGCGTTTAGTCTCTGTAAGAGGGTTGGTAGCAGTTGGTTTCACCGTTCTGATGGCCAATGCGCTGCTATCTTCGCTGCCTTCTCAAATGATCTCACCTTCAACTCAGGAGTTTGGGTCTTCTCCAGTTCCCACACAGGAACCGCAGCCATCCGAGTCAACGCCTAGTGTTGAAGTCACTCCTGGTGCTGAACCAGTTCCTAGCGTTGAACTAACACCCAGTGTTGACCTTTCTCACCCTCCTAGCTTTGGACAAATCCAAAAAGTACCGCCTGGACTGTTTAACTACGGTGGCAGCACAACTTGGGCACATATCCGACGCGAGGTAGACCCGATTCTCCAAGCTTCACACCCAGAGTTTCGGCTACGCTACACCCATCCCGTTAATGCTACGGCTGGTTCCGGTACGGGAATTCGGATGCTACTAGAAGGGCAGCTTGCCTTTTCTCAATCCTCCAGACCTCTAGAAGAACAGGAGTATCAGCAAGCACAACTGCGAGGCTTTAGCCTGAACCAAATTCCCGTGGCGCTAGAAGGCATTGCGATCGCCGTTCATCCCAGTCTTTCCATTCCAGGATTAAACCTGAGCCAAATTCAAGGCATTTACACGGGCAAGATTACCAACTGGCAGCAAGTAGGCGGCCCAAATCGAGCAATCATACCTTACTCGCGTCCTGCTGCCGATAGTGGAACCGTGGAGTTTTTTGTCAAAAATGTGTTGGGTGGTAGCTTTTTGGGAAACAATGTGCGCTACGTTGACAACACAACAGCGGGCTTACAAAAGGTGTCCACTGATCCTGGTGGCATTTATTATGCTTCAGCGCCAGAGATCGTCTCCCAATGTGGAGTGAGAGCCTTACCCATTGCCCAGGAGTCAAACAATTTTGTGTCTCCTTATCAAGAACCCTTGGTTCCCGCAGAAACCTGTTTCAAGCAGAAAAATCAGTTAAATGCGGAGGCGTTTAAAGCGGGTGAGTATCCCATTACTCGCCAACTATTTGTGATTGTTAAACAAGATGGTCAGACCGACCAGCAGGCTGGCGAAGCCTATGCTCACATGCTACTGACGAGTGAGGGTCAAGAGCTAATTTCTAAAGCGGGATTTGTCAGAATTCGTTAACTTAAATCTTGCATCTCTCGCAACAACCGCCAAGAACTGAAGTTCCTGGCTCATAGCCCAACCCATTTCAATAGGTTAAAACGCTTGCCGAGTCTTCTTCAGAGGACTTTGGCTATTAGCCGGAGATTGATTTCAGGACGGTTATTGCGAGAGGTGTAAGATCTCAATTAACCTACGATCGTGAACAACAAACAACTGCCGAGTTAATAACAGCACAGGTAACGACAGCACTACAGGTGATTGACTTCACGATCGAGATCTCCTGCAATTTGTTTGTCTCCTTTCGACTCCAGGGTAGAGTGTAGTTCTGCTTGGACTTGCCGATAGAGTTTCTGATCCCCGCCCTTTAGCCCAATTAGAGAATAAAGGAGGACTGGATGGGCTTCCCTTCCGCGTAGACGGCACTCGCCCATAAACACAGCTTCGACCTCATTCTTGACTAGTTTATACAGTGCTTCGGTAATTAAGATATCTGTTCCATTCTCTTTGGTTAGCCCTTGAACTCGGCTGGCAACATTGACAGCATCCCCAATCACGGTGTACTCCATCCGCTGTAGAGAGCCAATATTGCCTGCGATCACCTCCCCATAGCTGATTCCAATCCCATGATGAAACAAGACTTTACCTTGCTTGCGCCATCGAAATTGTAGTTGCAACAGTGCCCGTCGCATTGCTAAAGCCGCTCGAATGGCACTCATCGCATCATTCTTTTCGCCCTGAGAAACTGGGGAGCCAAACTCTGCCATGACTGCATCCCCAATAAACTTGTCGATCGTGCCTCTAGCTGCGACAATCGCTTCTACCATCGCATTCAGGTAAGCATTGAGTTGAGCAACGAGCTGGTCAGCAGGTAGCTGATAAGACAGGGCTGTAAAACCGCGAACATCGCAAAATAAGACGGCTGCCTTGAGTTTTCGCCCCTGTAAGAGCGCCTGGAAGTCTTCAGGCTGGCTTAAAATTTCTTGAACGATCGGGGCTGCTACATAGCGCTCCAAAGTGCGGCGCAACCGTCGTTTTTCAAACTGATCCCTCAAAGCACCCGTACTCAGGTAAGACAGTCCACTCAGACAAATCGCGATCGTGGGAGCCATTACGGGTAAAATCAGCCCACCATAGACAAAGCAGAGATAACTGACCCCAACCCAACTACCTGCAACAGCCAGGGCAACCAGAAAAACTAATGTGGAACGCTTAAATAGTTTACCTAAAATCAGGTTGATGCTACCGACTCCAAAAAGAATTAAAACTCCCCGCCAGAGAGGATTAGGAACTACTTCTGAGATGGCTCGGTTCTCTAGCATCGTGGCGATCGCATTGGCATGAATTTCGACCCCTGACAGCATTCCCACAGGGGTAAGATGAGTGTCATGCAGTAAGGTTGCAGTCGGCCCAATCAGTACTAGTTTGTCTTTGAAGACCTGCTGTTGCTTGAGTTTGGCCCAGTTTTCAGCGTGGAGAACTTCCCAAAACGAAATCGTTGGAAACGTTCTTTCTCCACCATAGAAGAAGATGTATCGATTTCCGCCTGGAGAAAAAGGTAAATTGGCAGACTGCAAACTAGCCTGACTAAAAGACATTAGACCTTTTTGTGAATGACGGAGATCTGGATCAATGCGATTGTTGAGATAGCTGTCTGTAAAACGTCTCAGGCTTCCGTCGGCTTCAGGTTCATAGTTGATCAACCCGATGGATTTTGGGGTAGTCTGAAACATTGAATCAGGATAGAGTAGTTGCTCTAAGCCACCGCCAGTCGAAGAAGAAGGCGCATGAACTGCGGCTAATGTCACTCGACCTGCGTGACGTTTTAAGGTTGTTTGCAACTGGCGATCGTCCTCTGGAAAAGGACTGGGTACATCCAGCACCACATCGATTGCGACCCCGCTCGCTCCGGCGGCCATCACACGATCGATCGCTTGAGCATAGGCAGTTCTTCGCCACGGCCAGGATTTAATAGCCTCTAACGCCTGGGACTTACTAGCGTCTTCCTCTGGCAGAGAATCATCATCAATAGAGGCATCATCGATCGCCAAAATTACAATGTTGTCTGGCTGACGAACTGAGCCTCGCAGTTGGAAGAATAGAGATTGGGCTTGAAGCTCCATCACTCTGACTGGCTCTAGATTTAGGGCAGTTGTAACAGCACTACAAAGTGCCCAAGTACACACTAATAGAGGGGCAACTGTCGCTGGAGTAAACCGCCACGATCGACTAACTTTTTCATCTACCATAGGTTATTGTGGGCAAATATTTGACTTCAAGAAATCATAGGTTTTTGGAAAGCGAACCCGAATTGAGTCAGGAATGCCAGTGCCACAGGCTTGCACTTTTGGAAAAGACTGATCTGGAAATTGCGCTTCATAGCTCTGTCGAATCTTTTTACTTCCGGGCAGCGGTTCTTCGTAGTCTCTGACCCAGGTTCCCGTCACAATCCTTGAAAACTCTGGTTGCTCAAACCGCTCGACTTGGGAAGGATAGCCCGCCGCACTTAGCTGGACTTTTTCGCCTGCTTTAAGATTAACTGGGGCAATGCGACTATCGGCTAACTTACCTTGTAGAGGAGTCGCCTCCGCGTCTGTCTGATCCTCATCCTGACTAATGGGAAGCATTGATCGCGTTACCATTACTTCGCCCTCTAGCACCTTAATGGTCGAGGCTCCTTTGCCATCAACTTCTAGTAGATAGGTCGTGCCTCGCACTCCGGCCACGGCTGAGTATGAACATCCATTGATAGCTCCATTGACTAGCATTGAGCCATGTTGCAACCGCGCACATTGACCAATCACGAGGCTAGAGTTGTGTGCGAGTCGCCCAACTGCACCTGTGTTAAATTTTAGCTGTGCCCGCGATCGCCCTGTACGAATGCGTTGTCCTCGACTCGCGGTTGCGTTTACCTTGACTTGCCGATTTTGAATAAAAACGTGAGGGCCGTCCAGGATCTGTGTAATCTTTGCTGAATTGACAGTAGCAGCCTGAACTGGAGGCACTTGGCAAGTCACCCAGCCCATCAGACAGACAGATCCTTGTAAAATGCTACGGAGCCTTCTTCTAGCAGAGAGAAACTTCATATCTTTACTAAAAAACTTCTAGAGAATAGTAGGTAGCCAGATTGATGTTGAGTTGTCCGTATTTCCTACGAGTCCTCACTCTAATGTAATAACCTGACCCTTTAGCTTTAGAGGAGAATGCACCATTTAGCTAACTGATAGGTTCCTACATAGCAAGTCTTACATTCCCGGAAATTCTTAAGCGATCGACCCAAATCAAGGCATGAAGCTTTAATCAGATGATGCAAATTACAAAAAAAGCGTCTACTAAATATGTTTTTAGATCAAACAAAATTGATTATTAAACTAGGAAATGTTTGAAAAGTTTAGAAAACGACTTCGCTATTTCATACACAATTTTTAAAATCCTCTTAGGGTAAAGTGAGAGATAGAAAACTTCATTCAACACAATAAAATTTTGCTAAAGACTAGAAGGCAAACCCATCTGCAACTGCAACTGACTTCATACAAACGGCTAGTTGCAAATTAGCTCACTACAAGTACTCACTACAAGTACTAATGCCTGGCTGGTAAACAAAACTCCTGAAACCCCATTTTCTGTAGGTTGGTGTTGAGCAAAGCGAAACCCAACAGAAACTTCTCAAACATTGAGTTTGGACAGATTCAGCCCAACCTACCCAAAAAGATTTGTCAAGGCACTAATGTAGAAAGTCCAATGCCTATCAGTTTCTCAGTTCCAATCGCTTGAGCGCAAAGTAGCATTCCTACGGTGGAGCAGTTTTTCAACGCTTATGAAGAAACGATGTGAAAAGTCATCCTGCTGCTGATTTCGTTGTAGAGCATCCAGGTAGATCTGCTTAAACAGATGCCGTTGAGTCGAGCTACCCCCGATCGCCCAAAGAGATGACAAGATAGGTTTGAAATAAGCGATCGTGCCATGCATATCTCTGCTTGCGTGAGCAGCCATTCCTTCGGCAGCAGGAATAATGATCTCAGTCCACAATCCTCGCTGACGTGATTCAAGCTTTTGAGCATGATTTGCCATACTCGCCAACATTTCGTTAACCTGCTCAACCTGCCCCGTTCTCGCCAACGCATACACATAGTGCAAATCATGGAGAGGCAATGTGTGTTCGTGAATGCGTGGCAGCAAGTAAGGGACTAGCTCTTTCCAAAAATCTTCTACAGCGTCTCTTCTCATTTCTAGCCGCACTAACATGATCTCTAGTCTTACTAGCAGCGAAATCGCAGTCACTTGATCTTTGGGAGAGTCTTTCTGAGCGCGATTCCAAATTTTGTGGTGGTAGAGCGCAATGACCATTTGCAAATCGACCTTTGTCAGATAGAAAAGCGCTATATGGAGCCAATTGTGGGTGTACAACATAGAGTTGCAGTTTTCCCAGGTAGGGGCTAGACCTTCCATCCAAACAATGCCCTCGTCTACTCGTCCTTCGGCTTCCATGATATGAGCTACTGCATGATGTGCCCAGGGATTGTCACGGTTTAGAACAACTGCCCGTCGTCCTAGTTCCTCTGCCTGGGGCAATCGACCGCACTGCTCTAAGCCAAATGCAACCATGCTGAGTAAGTAGGAGTCTTCCTGATTTTCAGGCAACACGGTTTCAGCAATTTGAAGTAAACCTAATTCGTTACCCTGATAAAAGTAGTGATATTGTCCTTGCTGGACTGAGATGAGATCTTGAGGAAACTGTTGAGCGATCGTTTCGTGATAGTCGATTGCCTGACAGATGGCTCCTTTTGCCCAGGCAGCGATCGCATTGATATAAAGCCGCTCTCGTTCACTCACCCGACCCAAGTTCTGTGTAGCGACTTTGAGGTAGAAAACTGCCTGTCTTCGTGCCGCAATGTTTTCTTGAGAAAGGTAGTAGGCAGCCACATAAGCATTTGCGATCGCGCAAGTAGGATCAGCTTTGACTGCTTGAAGAATCAATACTTCTGCATCCCGTCCATATCGAAGTGAGCAATCAATAAAGCCGTTAATTGCGCTGACCGCTTCTCGTGAATCTGTTGTAATGTCAAGTCCTCTGCTATCTTTCAGCATCTTGTTTTCCCCAACAGGGTAGCAGTTGAAATGCTCCCAGAGATTGTTTCATCATCCAGAAAAAGTGCCAAGAAAAAGGACTGAGTGTGTTCTCCATCACCCAGCCCTCAGACCTCATATTTGACATCCGGTTTGTCTCTACTGAGCCAATGAATTGAGCTAGATGTAGCTTGTAATATCTTGATGACACTCATCCGCTAGATAAGATAGCGCTCGGAATCTTAAGCCCATCAACTCATCGTAAAAGGGATTGAGTTTGCACAATGGTGGAATGTGTAGTAGCACACGATCGCCCCAAAGCTTGATGTCACGAGCAAACGGACACTGCGACGGAATCAATTTGCACAGCCAGTTGGCGACTCTGGGATTATGGATCTCAGTACGATCGAGCCGTTGACGAATTGAACTAGAGAGCAGCGTAATACTGTGGTGAGGTAGTGTAACATGCATGATGTAAGCTCCTTGCAACTGTGAGGCTAGTCTCGCTCTGAAACTAGCGAAGGTCTAAAAAACAAGCGAATCTTCAACGGGTTGACTGCCGGAGTGGCGGTGGACGGAGTAGCCCTAACTTTACATCCGCCCGACCACTTCGACTTCCAGCCTCACCCAAGTAACCTGCCAGACTGTACGCCTTCTACAGCCAGGCGAGCGGCGGAGGTAGTCATATGCCGCAGGTTATAACGAATCCCGTTTACTGCCTAGTGGCTCTTGACTGCTCACGGGAACCTCTTTGGGTTTGCTGAAATTGCTCTACCTGTCTGCAATTCTAAGTCTCGTCAAGTGACAGGTCGGGGATGAAAAAGTGACAAACTGGAGATAATGTTGAAGGGAGCAGAAACCGAGGATCGGGGATGTTCCTGAATGCTGAAGTGGCTCCAACGGTTCTTCCAATCCGTCTTTTGCGACAATGTTCTGTAAATTGTAGAGGTACGGCACCTACAATCTAGAGGGTTAACAGCTTACCGCTGGTTGACTGACAAATCTTTCCCCCTCATCCCTAAATCCCTTCGCCCCCAGTGGGAGAAGGGACTTCAGAAAAATTTAGATTTGAAAGCCCCTCGCCTGTCCTGGGAGAGGGGTTGGGGTGAGGGCGGTTCGAGTTTTGTTAGTCAACCAACAGCTTATCGTCTATTTAGTTGACAATGCTGGATGATGCCCTGGGCCAGTCAACAATGTTGCGAGAAGAAGGAGCGTGCTGGATCAAATCTTCAACATTGCGTTTAATGGTGTCGCAGATAAAGTCTAGAGGCAAATCGTTCGGATCATGTCCAAAAGGCTCCTCGATTTCAGAACTCACCTCCTGAATAGACAGGAAAATTAAACTGATGAAAGCCGTGGCTGGGCTAACCCACCAGTGTAAATTATCGACCAATTCTAGAGGTACAATGATGAAATACGCTACTAGCAATATCTTAAGCGTCATCGTATAAGCCAAAGGCACAGGTGTCTTCAAAATCCGTTCACACCCACCCAGAATATCTACCAGGTCATTGAGCATTTTATGCAAATCCTGGAGCTGAAACCCGTTAATCTGTCGATGCTCATACTGCTGCTGCACATAGTCCTCAAGCCAGAACGCAATCTCTAGAGGGCCATGATTTACCTCCTGAAGTCTGCGATATTGAGGTAGTGACATCAAAGGTGCTAATTCGTCGTTTAAGCTCATCGGATCACGCCGCAGATGCAGTTTCATCGCTACAGCAAAAGCAGCAACTAACCGCATCGAGTCTTCTTTTTGGGTGCGATCGTGCGGCAGTCGCTCTTCCACACTGATCCAAATGCTGCGGGCACAATTGCGAACCGTATTCACCATAGACCCCCACAACTTTCGTCCTTCCCAAAATCGCTCGTGGGCTGCATTTGTGCGAAAGACCAACAACAAACTTAAAGCAATATTCAGTGCTACAGCAACATGGGGCAACGCCTTATTTTCATGGACAGCAGAGAGATAGCCAAGCTGATGTAGTAAAGAAGTGAGTGCACCATACCCAGCGCACAGTAACACCCAGGGAAGAATTGCATGAAGCACAGTGTCTCCTAGTCGAAACAGCACTTGCAGCCCAGTGAGTTTTTCACCTGTGTAGCGCGAAAACTTTTCTTGAAAGGATCGCAATGAAACCAGTTTTTGCCGAGATTTGCGTTTTGGAACAGGGCTTTTTCCCTGTCTTTCTTTTAAGGGAACATGGTTGGAGTTGGTCGATCGCTTCTGAAAACGGTGCATCAAATTCCTTGCTTTAGTCATCTTCAAACCTCTGGATTCCTACAAGTTTCGAGCAGTATTACTCGCGTGGGCACTCATACCAATCTCGTGTGTTGTTGAACTGCATAGAAGCCTGACAGCTTCTTGTGATGAGTGTTTAAGAAGGCAAGCCGTTCATCACGAAAAATGGATGTCCGCATTTACTTTGATCGAGTCACGAATTTCTGAGGGGCTAATTCTGTTAGACTCCACAGGATTGCCATACGCCCCTTGCCTTCGTTGTGGAAACAAAAGTCTATTTCTTGAGTTGTTGCAATCACTGACCTTTGCGATCTGATGGCGATCGAGCCATTAAATTTTTATGGCTTGCTCAAGTCAACAAGATGATCGACTGTCATAGGACAATTCATCTTTTATTAGATGATGATTTGCATTAATAAAAACTATAAGTGAGAGAACGTAACAAAGTCGAGGCAAAAAAGAGAGTTTACCCAATTTGCTCTCAATCCGCGACTCTGGGTGAGAAGATTCAAAGTTCCTCAATCCAGGATCTCAGCCTAAAAGAACTGTCTACTCCCGGCTTTGTCACAGTTCTGTCCCCAGTTTGTCACTGTCGTTTGTTTAATGTGATGTCTAGTTCACGCTTCAAAAGCCGGGTAATGCGGATAGCGTTACTGCTCACCAAACATCCGCATTACTTTTCTCAAAGAACACTGCTCAGACGGGGCTAAACCAATGAAAAAACTAATTGAAGGTTTGCAGGAATTTCGGAAGACTTATGTTCCTGCTCATCGGGAACTGTTAGCACAGCTTTCTCAGGCACAAAAGCCTAGAGTCATGTTTATCACCTGTTCTGACTCCCGGATTGACCCTAATCTGGTGACTCAAACAGAGATCGGTGAACTGTTTATTGTTCGCAATGCCGGAAACATTATCCCACCCTATGGAGCAACCAATGGGGGCGAAGGAGCCACGATCGAGTATGCCATTCACGCATTGGGAATTGAGCAAATCATCGTCTGTGGTCACACGCACTGTGGGGCAATGAAAGGACTGCTGCATCTCAATAAGCTTCAAGAAGACATGCCTCTCGTCTATGATTGGCTCAAACATGCAGAAGGCACTCGCAGACTAGTCAAAGACAGCTACACCAACCATAGTGATGAAGAAATGCTGGAGGTTGCGGTAGCAGAGAATGTGCTAACTCAAATCGAAAACTTGAAGACTTATCCGCTAGTCCACTCCAGACTGTACCAGGGTAAGCTACATATCTATGGTTGGGTCTACCAAATCGAGACGGGCGAAGTGTTGGCTTATGACCCCGTTACCCATACTTATGTGCATCCTCAGAGCCAGATTGCTGACGACGAGATGGACGGGCAAACCGGAAAGCCTTTTGTTAAGACTAGTGCGCCCCCGGTTGCTTGTGAGTTCCATTCTCTGAAAGCCCTCGACCCAGATGTAACTGGGCAAAACGATGAAGGTGCATCTCAAGAAGTAACGCCTCGCCTCCCGATCGAGACTGTGTCTGAGCTATCTAGAGTTCAGCAACAGCTATCTGCTTGAATGATCTTTTATCCCTGAGAATCACTGTATGGCAACCTACAAAGTTAGACTAATTAACCCGGATGAGGGGTTAGATGTGACGGTTGACGTTCCTGAAGGCGAGTACATTTTAGATGCGGCTGGGGAACAAGATGTTGACCTCCCTTATTCCTGTCGGGCAGGTGCTTGCTCGACCTGTGCTGGCATGTTGAAGGAAGGAAAAGTTGATCAGTCAGATCAGTCTTTTCTGGATGATGAGCAGATCGAAAATGGGTATGTATTGCTTTGTGTCGCTCGCCCCACGTCTGACTGTACTCTGCTCACTCATCAAGAAAGTACACTGTACTAGAATTGAATGTTCTGGAAGTTAAACGCTCGTTAAACGTTCATTTCTCAACGACTCTACTTTGACAATTCAATGGGTGCCGCTCTACCTTTTGGTTTGCTAACTAACTCTGCACTACCCAACAAAAATAAGAATCGCATCTGCTCACCGGAGGGGATCATGACTTCTACATTGGCAAAGCTTAAGGAGTATGTGCAAGCTTCTAGCGATCGCTTTCTCAATACACCCGATCGCGCCTTAAATCGTGCCTACCAGTCCGTTCAGCAAATTGAACTACTCGAAACCCAGTACTTTAGTGGTGATAGCGCTTCCATCGAAGCTTACGAAGGTCATGCAGCGGCCTTTTTGAAGGCAGAGCTTGAAAAAAATCTGAGTGTTGCCAGACTAAAGCTTGCAGAATTTAAGACGAGCAGCGTGATCTTTGAATCGCTGAGTGATAGCCAACAAGAAAAGTTGAGCGTCATCGATCGGGTGTTAGCCAGATACACAGCGACGAAGGTTCCTTCATCTGCACTCTTGCCAACTTCTGCAACGCGGATCTCCACAACGGCAACCTTTCAGATAGAGCCAGCCAATACCTCTACTGCGAGAAGCTCGGTAGAAAAAACAGGGTTGCTGCCGCGCTCGATCGGAAACACCTTCAATCGGCTCAAAGAAGAGCTAAATCCCAAATCAGAAGCAGAAGTTATCAAGAAGTTTCGCAGCGACCAGGAGAAAACCGCTATTTCGGTGCGATTTCTCCTAGTGTTGGCGCTGGTTCCTCTATTGACTCAGATCGTGACGAAGCAAGTGATCGTCAGTCCGATCGTCGAGCGTGTCAGTGGTGGAGAGACAGCCCAGATTTTCATCAACTCTGAAATGGAAGAGGAAGCATTCAGGGAGCTACAAAGCTTTGAGGAAAGTCTGAAGTTTTCAGCGCTGATCAAGTCCAGCCCTCGACTTTCAGAAGCGGAGCAGGAAAAAAGAGTCGAACAGAAGGCAGACGAGATTGCCGAACAGTTTCGACAAAGAAGCAAGAATGCCATTAGCAATGTGTTTGCTGACTTGATTGCTCTAGGAGCCTTTGCCCTGATCCTCTTAATGAGCCAAAAAGAGATTGTGGTTGTCAAGTCATTGATGGATGAACTGGTGTATGGTCTCAGCGACACTACAAAGGCTTTCTCCATCATTTTGATGACCGATATCTTTGTGGGATTTCACTCACCCCACGGCTGGGAAGTGCTGTTAGAGGGAATGGCAAACCACCTGGGCGTTGCTGCCAATCACAGTATGATCTCGCTCTTCATTGCGACGGTTCCAGTTGTGATGGATACCATCTTTAAGTACTGGATTTTTCGATACCTGAGCCGTATGTCACCTTCAACAGTGGCCACGCTCAAACAGATGAATGAGTAGCACACCGACCAGCAAATCGTCACCCTGCTAGAAATGCCTCAGTCTAATTACTAGTGCAAAGGTTTGGGAGTCAATCCATGAGTTCAAAAATGCCTGAGAAACGTGTACGGTTTGTTCTTTGGGCGCTAGCAGGTTGTGGGCTAGTCTTGCTCGGTTCTATCTTTTTGGGCACCAGTGCAGTGCATTTTTTGCGGATCATCCTGTTTTGGGTGTTTATCCTGCTGAGTGTCCTGGTGATTCTGCGATTGTTTACAGAGTCGAGGGAAGTTTCAAAAGATCAGGTTGCGGATGCACTTAAAAACCAGCCTGTCAGCGACTCGCTTCCTTTTGCTTCTCTAATGCGTGTGTTGAGTCTGAGCTATGAAGTGTGTCAGCAAATTTCTATGGCTGTCCTGAGACGCTTTTCAAAAACTTCTGCAAGTCCGCGATCGTTGGGATCTGTGCGAAGTCGATCGCGCATTGGCTCTGGCGATCAAGCGCTCCCAGTAGAGGAGCGGACGGAGTTTAATCCGATTCGCAACCGTCTTCCCGATAAAGAACAGACTCAGATTGGGCCGTTCCCCAAAGCACTTCCCTCTGCGCCGCCGCTCAAGGAACCCACACTAAAAGAGTCTACTCCTATCGAAACCTTTCTTCCAGACGAGGAGCCACCGATTAAACACACTTCTAAAACGCCACCCCTAGAAGAATCAACCAGGTTTAGAGCAGTGGGACATCTGCCAGGAGAAGAACGATCGCAGGTGAGTGGTTTGTATCATGCGCCTCAACTAGAAGATCTCACCGGATTAAGACCAATACAGAAACCTCTTGTCGAGGAGGAGCGATCGCGGCTTCAGCCTTCTCAAAGCTCTGTTCCAGCACAGGAAATGACAGGATTACTTCCACTAGAGGACAAACGATCGCAGATCCAACCCCCATCACAGGAGGCAACGGTATCGATTGTCGCGCAGGAGCCTGTTCAAGACCTTGTTCAGCATAAGGAGCCACGCGAAGGACAACATGAGACTCAACATCAACCGCCTCAAGTTAAACACTCTCTTGAAACATCCTTACCTGAAAAGCAACCACCCGCTAGAACACAGGAAGTTATTTTAGGCACGCGATCGCAGACTCAACACATCGATCAACCTTTGATAGAAAAAAAGATGCCAGAGGAGCATACTACATTCAGACCCATGCAGAAGCCGACCTCAACCGAAGATCAAACACAGGTTAGATACTTACCAAAAGCGTCTTCTCGCGAAGAGCCAACTTCATTTGGAGCCATCCAGAAGCGTGTTTTGCAAGACGATCAAACGCAGATCAATCCCCCCAGCAAGACTCCTTCAAAAGACGGACAACCGCGAATTAAAAGCAATTCAAACCACGATTGAATCTGACTAGCTAACCCAGAAGACGGTGACCAGAAGACAGTGATTTGTTGGCACTAACCACTTCACACATCTAACTAACACAGGGAACTATACAACCATGATCACGCTCAAAATATTCGATCACCAAACAGGCGAATCTCAGGAAAAGATTTTTACTTCTAAAGCTTTGGCTCAAGGCGGAGGGCTGATTGGTCGAAACGCAAAATGCGACCTGATGTTAAACAGTTCTGATGTGAGCCGTGTCCATGCCCGCATCTTTAACCAGGCAGGACAGTATTATTTTTCTGATCTCGGCAGTACTAGCGGCTCGATGGTCAACGAAGAAGACGCTCAAACCAATCAGAACTTTCCTCTAAAACTCAATGACACGATTCGCATTGGTGATTTTGTCCTAACGGTGACAGCCGCTAAGTCGAGCAATGGCGCTAGTAACTCGATCGTTGCTTTTACTCGCACGTCGGCACGATTTTTGGCGGTAGTAGGTGTTTTGACATCGTTAGTTGCGATCGCCTATCTCTATCTCCCAGTAGATAGTCTTTCGCTTGACCAACTTTTCCATCCCTAGCTTTCTCCACAAGTTTTCTGGTTTGTTTCTAAATTTTTTACCTCTGCACCCCACGAGAGTTAAGCTTCATGTCAAGAGAAGAAGAAGTTCTGAAAAAGTTTCGCACCTCCAGAGCCAAGACTACAATGGCCGTTCAGTTTCTACTGACTCTGATCTTGGTGCCTTTGTTGACTCAGCAGCTATCCAAGCATTTTCTTGTTCGCCCGATCGTCGATCGTATGAGTGGAGAAGAATCGGCTCAAGTGTTTCTCAATTCAGAAATGAAAGAGGAAGCCTTCAAAGAGCTACAAACTTATGAAGAAAGTCTCAAGTTTGACGCGCTCATTCACATCAGTCCACCCCTAGTAGGAGAATCAAAGCCAGAAAAGACACCTGAACCATCAGAAATTAAAACAGAAAAACCAGCCGAACCATCAGAATCGAACCTGGAAAAGCCTGAGCCATCAGAAGTTAAATCAGAAAAGGCAACGACAGAACCCACGAAAACACCTGAGCAAGCAGCAGAAGAACGAGAAAAGTTAGTTCAGGAGAAGGCGATCGAGATTGCTGAACAGTTTCGTGGAAAAAGCAGAAATGCTGTGAGTAACGTGTTTGCAGACATGATCGCCACGGCATCCTTTGTGCTAGTTTTGCTGATGAGCCGCCCCCAAATCGCTGTCTTCAAGTCGTTTATGGATGATTTGGTGTTTGGTCTGAGCGACAGTGCCAAAGCGTTTATCCTGATTTTGATGACGGATATTTTTGTCGGCTTCCACTCGCCCCACGGCTGGGAAGTGTTGCTGGAGGGAATAGCGAACCACCTGGGTGTTGCCGCCAATGTCAGCATGATTTCTCTGTTTATTGCGACGGTTCCGGTGATCATGGATACGGTATTAAAGTATTGGATCTTCCGATACATGAGCCGGATGTCGCCTTCAACAGTTGCAACCTACCGAGGAATGAACGAGTGATGTGATTCACAACTAACTATCATTCTGTCTCAAAACCCTATTTAGCACCCTTTAGAAGTTCTCGAAGGGTGTTTTTTATGTTTACACCTCATCTTTATACACTCATAGTTTATATGTTACATACCTCCATTTTACTTGTTGCAGAGAGCGATCGGCGATAAGCTCATGGCGATCGCCCAATCCAGTAAACAGCCGCAATGTAGGATGAGGCAGCCATAAAACAGATGAAACTAATCTTGGGTCGATTCTGCTTCGCCCCAGGTTTGTTACCTCGGTGAGGATAGCTTAATGGAAACATCGGGTTTTTTAAGTGATGTCTCAAGCTGGTTGATTATAGACAATATGGAGCAGGCATGAATCATGGAGCTACTATATCAGTATGTCTGGCTAATTCCGGTACTGCCTTTAGCTGGAGCGGCGTTGATTGGTTTGGGTTTAATTACCTTTAACAAAACAACAAATCGTCTTCGTCGAGAAAGTGCCGTTTTCATCATGTCTCTGGTTGGAGCCGCGATGCTAATGTCTATGTCCTTACTGTGGAGTCAGATTCAGGGACATGCCTCTTACATCGACGGATTTGAGTGGGCAACTGCTGGAAGTTTTCATCTAAGAATCGGCTACACGATCGACCACCTGGCAGCAATGATGCTAACGATCGTGACCACTGTAGCGTTCTTGGTGATGATTTACACGGATGGCTACATGGCGCATGATCCGAGCTATGTTCGTTTCTATGTTTATCTGAGCTTATTTAGCTCCTCAATGCTGGGGTTGGTGATCAGTCCGAACCTGGTGCAGATTTACATTTTTTGGGAACTGGTCGGCATGTGTTCTTATCTGCTGATCGGATTTTGGTATGAACGTAAGGCAGCAGCGGCAGCTTCTCAAAAAGCGTTTGTTACTAACCGAGTTGGCGATTTTGGCTTGCTGTTAGGAATCCTAGCACTGTATTGGACGACAGGCAGCTTTGAGTTTGAGGTGATTAGCGATCGCTTACAGGCATTGATTCAGTCTGGTTCTCTTAGCGTTGGTTTAGCTTCCCTGTTTGCGATTCTAGTTTTTCTTGGCCCCGTTGCCAAATCTGCCCAGTTTCCATTACATGTCTGGTTGCCCGATGCGATGGAAGGCCCGACTCCGATTTCTGCGCTGATCCATGCAGCAACGATGGTCGCCGCCGGAGTTTTCTTAGTTGCGCGAATGTTTCCCGTCTTTGAAGGTCTGCCTGCTGCAATGAATGTGATTGCTTGGACAGGGGCATTCACGGCATTTTTGGGAGCGACGATCGCCATCACTCAAAACGACATCAAAAAAGGCTTGGCGTACTCCACCATGTCTCAGTTGGGATACATGATCATGGCGATGGGAGTAGGCGCTTATAGTGCCGGATTGTTTCACCTGATGACTCACGCTTACTTCAAGGCGATGCTGTTTCTTGGGTCAGGTTCTGTGATTCATGGGATGGAATCGGTTGTTGGACATGACCCTGCTTTAGCGCAAGATATGCGCCTGATGGGTGGATTGAGGAAATACATGCCCGTCACAGCGACTACTTTTCTAATTGGCACCCTCGCCATTGCTGGGATTCCACCGTTTGCTGGGTTTTGGTCAAAAGATGAAATTCTGGGGGCCGCCTTTGCTGCAAATCCGCTTCTGTGGGCGATCGGCTGGCTGACAGCAGGAATCACCGCCTTCTATATGTTCCGTATGTATCTCTCAACTTTTGAAGGGGAGTTTCGCGGACACAATTATGCCATTCGTCAGCAGCTCCAAACTAAAAAACCTCAACAGTCTGACGAATCTCCTGACCAGCATAACAACCATCGCGAGTACCCCCATGAGTCACCGCTGGCAATGGTGTTGCCATTAGTGATTCTAGCAATCCCCTCCCAGCTAATCGGGCTAGTGGGCACTCCGTTTGCCAACTACTTTAAAGCCTTCTTAAATTCCTCAGATCAAGCGTTGCCTGCTTTGATTGAGCGAATGAATGTTGTTGATCTAAATGAGTTTCTGTTGATAGCAGGAACCTCGGTCGCGATCGCGCTACTTGGCATTATTCTTGCCCTCCTGATGTATCTCAAGCACGAAATTGATCCAGGTGCGATCGCACATCGAATTCGACCGCTCTATTTGCTCTCTTTGCATAAATGGTACATCGACGATTTGTATGATGTGGTGTTTGTTCAGAGCAGTCGTCGCCTTGCCCAGCAGGTCAGAGAAGTCGATCGCACAGTAGTGGATGGATTCGTCAATCTGACAGGTTTAGTCACTTTAGTCCTGGGCGAAGGCTTAAAGTATTTGGAGAGCGGTCGCGCTCAACTCTACGTACTACTTGTTTTTGGCACAGTGTTGGGTCTAGTCTTGCTATCAAGTGTGAGTTGACGAGTAGGCTGCTTAACGGAACATTGACTAAACAAAACCAATCCACTGTCTTAGAGTGTTTGAAGTAGAACACGATCGCATTCATCGAATTAGCTAAAGCAACTACTCAAAGCCAGGGTGCGCCTCTACCAAAATTCCCACTCTTTAATTCCCAGGAGGAATCGTGGTTAACTTGAAAGGCGAATCTACGGTAAAAAAGCTGGCTACAACGGTACTCATGCTTGGAACAATCACAACTTTGCAGTTACAGACCAACCCTGCTGTGGCAAAAGATCCAGTATCGGTCGTTTGTGCAGGTCGAGTAGCTTTGAACACGGCGGGTAGTCTCAAACTTCCCTATTGCAGCAATAAACCTTTGGGACAACAAGATACCACTGTTCGGCGAGCTGTGATTGTTATTCATGGCACAAACAGAAACGCAGATGACTATTACCAGTACATCATAGAGGCTGCGCAAAAGGCTGGAGCATCCAACGATACGATTATTCTGGCTCCACAATTCTTGCTAGAAGAAGACATCGAAAGTCGCAACCCTGGACGCGATATTTCATTTTGGACAAACGACGGCTGGAAGCAAGGAGACTCATCACTATCCACATCGAGCAACCCGCGATCGGCACAAACTAGCTCGTTTAGTGCAGTCAATGGAATGATGGAGCAATTAGCAAACCGCAACCTCTACCCCAACCTGCAAAGCATTACGATCGTCGGACACTCAGCAGGCGGACAATTTGCCAATCGCTTTGCGGCGGGGAGTGTCGAATCAGCAGCGGTGCCCACCCGCTATATCGTCGCTAACCCATCTTCCTATGTCTACTTTGACAGCAAGCGCAGAGTTGTAGGAACGGTTGATCAATTTGCGGTTCCTGGCGCTCAGGCACAATCTAGTTGTCCTGACTTTAACACCTACAAGTATGGTTTGAGTGGGTTAAATCCTTACATGCAGAATCTTGGAGCCGCCAAGATCACATCGCAATATGCCCAACGACAAGTTGTTTACTTGCTCGGTGAAAAAGATACCGATCCCAATGCTTCTTCCCTGGATAATGATTGTCCTGCCAAGCTACAAGGGGCGCACCGATTTGAGAGAGGAACGATTTACTACAACTATCTAACTCAATTCTTTGGTTCCTCAATTCAGAACAACCATAGGAAAGTTGCGGTTCCTAATGTCGCGCATGACAGTCGTGCAATGTTCAACTCTAGCCAGGGTGTTCAGTCTATATTTGGACAAGCTGCACCGACACCCACTCCTACTCCTACACCTACACCTACTCCCACTCCTACACCTACACCTACTCCTACTCCCACTCCCATTCCTACTCCCACTCCCACTCCTACTCCCACTCCCACTCCAACCCCTATCAGCAATTCAGTCACCCTACAGGTTGTAGACGGCTGGGATACCAAAAGCCGGAAAACCTTAGTCCAAGATGGGAAAGTCTATGTAGTCAAGAAAAGTGATAACGATCGCTTAGATTTAGAATCAGGCGATTTTTGGTCATTCAAGTTTGGTAACACTATCCCGACAAGTAGCACAATTCGATCAGTGAAAATCTACATAGAACACTACGAAGAAGAAGGAATTTCGCCTAACTCAGTGGTCTTTCAAATTGGTGGCGGCTCACTAACCAAACCCTCCATCTTAGGAAGCCAAGCAGTCCCCGTTTTGTCAGGCGAGTCAAAAGAGAGCCTTGTAGAGTGGGATGTGACGGCAGCAATCAACACAGCCGCAAAGGTAAATGATTTGAAAGTTATTGTCCGCAATACCGGAACGAATGGCAAGAAGATCAAACTCGATCGAGTCTATGTCGTCGTCAACTAAAGCACCAGCATTTAGGGTGTAGCCTGATCTAAGACTATGTTCCGCCGTCTAGGGGCACTAGCAACTCCCTTAGAAGCTGACACGATGTCCTCGGCTATTGCATAACGAATCACCCTTTTATGGGTTTCCAATCTCAGAGAGTAGACAAATCGATCGGATTTGACCAATTGAGGCAATGGAGGTTAAGGAAATGAATGCAAAGGCACTGGACGCGAGAGAAATAGCTGTTGAGAAGCTTGTAAAACGCTATCTCTCAGGGCAAAGAAGTTTTAGCCAGACTAATCTCAGCGGCGCACATCTAAGTAAAGCCAACCTTAGAGAGGTCGATCTGAGTTGGGCAAAGCTAAGTCAGGCAAACCTGAGCGGTGCAAACCTCACGGGTGCAAATTTGATGGGGGCAGACTTAAGGGGAGCCGATCTGAGCATGAGCATTCTACGCCAAGCAGATCTCTGCCGAGCAGATCTTAGTAACGCAAATCTGAATGGAGCAGACTTGACTGAGGTGGATCTGCAATGGGCGATCGTGAGAGAAGCAGATTTGAGTCGAGCCAGCCTGCGAGAAGCGAACCTGAAACAGTCTACTTTGTCGATGTCTAAGCTAAGTCAAGCCTATCTACCCTGGGCAGACTTGAGCGAGTCAGACCTCACAGGAACTGACTTTCAGGAGGCGGTTTTGTTTATGGCTGATTTGACTGGGGCTAACTTGCAGAGCGCAAATTTTAGCAGAGCCGATCTCGTTGGAAGCTGTCTATTTAGAGCAAATCTCAGGCAGGTTAATTTGAGATACGCAACAATGAGGGGAACCATCATGCCTAATGGCACTTTTCATGATCGTTGCTGTGAGCCGATCGTGGAATATCCCAACTTTGTTACCTCCTTTGACTTAACTTAAAGCAAGAACAGACTTCATTCACTCACCACCCAGCGATCAGGTAATTTAGCAAGAAGCATCCGAATGTGTGGTTCAGGTCTGTCTCACCCTACTAGTTGATCGCGATTAGTGTAGTTCTACCTTTCAAGCTCGTCACCGCAGATATGTGCGATCGCTCAGTAAGGATAAAGCATTGATGACCATTGATGGTCAACCCCAAGGGCCTTGGCACGACTGCTTTGCCCTTTACACGCAGAAACTACTCTCTTCTTAAGTGCTAACCATGAGCATTCAATTTCCCTGGATAACAACGATCGTTATTCTGCCGCTCCTAGCTGCCTTCGTCATTCCTGTACTGCCAGACAAGCAGGGTAAAACCGTCCGATGGTATGCGCTGAGTGTTGGCTTAGTAGACTTTGCCCTGATGACCTATGTAGCCTGGCAGCACTATGATTTTCAGACGGCTGAATTTCAACTCACTGAAACCTACTCCTGGATTCCACAGTTGGGGTTGAACTGGTCAGTTGGCGTAGATGGTCTGTCAATGCCATTAGTGTTACTAACAGGTCTAGTAACTACCTTATCCATCTTTGCAGGGTGGAAAGTCAAAGATAGGCCCCGGTTGTTTTACTTTCTGATGCTGGTGATGTACAGTGCCCAGCTTGGTGTATTTGTGGCAAAAGACCTCCTGCTGTTCTTTATGACCTGGGAACTAGAACTGGTTCCAATCTACCTCCTGATTGCAATCTGGGGTGGAGCCAAACGCCGCTATGCTGCAACAAAGTTTATTCTTTACACTGCCCTGGCCTCGATTTTTATCCTGGTAGTTGGTTTGGGAATGGCGTTTTATGGAGATACCGTCACCTTTGACATGGAAGCATTAGGTCTCAAGAACTATTCTTTGGGATTTGAGCTACTTGCTTATGCAGGCTTCTTGATTGCCTTCGGAGTCAAACTACCGATTTTCCCACTGCACACCTGGTTGCCCGATGCTCACGGCGAGGCTTCGGCTCCAGTTTCGATGATTTTAGCCGGGGTCTTGTTGAAGATGGGAGGCTATGCCCTGATTCGCATGAACATTGAGATGTTGCCCAGTGCCCATGTCTACTTTGCCCCCGCGATCGCCATTCTCGGCTTGGTTAACATTATCTATGGTGCGCTGTGTGCGTTTGGTCAAACAAACCTGAAGCGACGGCTGGCTTACTCCTCAATTTCGCACATGGGCTTTGTGCTACTAGGCATTGCGTCTTTCACCGACTTGGGCCTCAATGGTGCAATGTTACAAATGCTGTCTCATGGATTGATTGCTGCCAGTCTGTTCTTCCTCGCGGGTGTCACCTACGAGCGGACTCACACCCTGAATATGGACGAGATGAGCGGAATGGGTAAAACTATGCCTAAGACGTTTGCTTTGTTTACGGCTGGCTCTCTGGCTTCTCTGGCGCTGCCCGGAATGAGTGGCTTTGTCGGGGAGATTATGGTGTTTCTAGGGTTGGTATCGAGTGATGCCTACAATCCCACATTTAAGGCAGTCGTGATTTTCCTGACAGCGGTTGGGCTAATTTTGACACCAATCTACTTGCTCTCCATGCTGAGACAGGTTTTCTACGGAACCGAAAATCCAGCGTTGACCAAGGAACATCAGCCGTTCTTTGATGCCAATCCTCGCGAAATGTTTATTACGGCTTGCTTGTTGATCCCGATCGTTGGGATTGGTTTCTACCCCAAACTAGTCACACAAACCTACGACATCAAAACAGTCGAAGTGTCGAATCTTCTAGAAAACAACTTGCAGAACAACTTAGCAGTGATTGCTCAAAAGCGTCATTCTCACTATGCTGACAGCCTTACAGCACCCGCGCTTTCCGAAAATTCTGCAAAGCTACTCAGTGTTGACAACTTAAGTACACTGGTCGCTTCTGATCAACCCTCAATGTAACGCTTGTAATTCAGTTGAACTCGGTGAAACCCAACGTGAGAATGTCAGTCAACCAGGATCAACTTTCAATGCAACGCTTGTAATTCAGTAGAGAACGCCGAAATAAGGTTGATTTCTATCTCACAGAAGTCAACTTTATTTTGGTTTTTTTATGAGAAAATATAAGAATCATAGACATGATTGACGAGAATTACAGTGTCTATTGAGTTTGTAGTGGGTTCAGTAGAAAGACGTATAAAACTCAGGAAAAAACTGAACTTTTAATGGAAAAAAGTACTTATAGTTATTAGCAACGTAGTCTGCATTGCGAGATGTGGTTCGATTGGTGAAATCCCATCCTCAAGAGTATTTGAGATGGTTCGGTTGATCAATTAAGCTTCAGGGACTACACAAAGCTGCTGCATTAAAGTATTCAAAATATTGGCAGCTTCTACTACTGTAAAAATTTTGATAATTGCCCTGCAAGAGAAGGCTTTATCAGGGTTGATCAAACTAGTTTGTGTAGCTTCCATCCTTGAGACTAGTGGTTTACCGTGCTTTTTCTTCTACAGACATTTATATAGCAGCATTCTACCCTAAAAAAACAGGTGTTAGTAGCTGATCAATGATTTAGATTTCCCTCCAATCTTTCAACAATGTTTACTCCATCATCTGTGAGATTGATCGAGCCTCCCATTGCGATTTACAAGGTGGAAAACGCCCACGAACTCGCAAGGCATATTCAGCTTTGTAGTCGAGAGAGGATTTCAGGTCGGCTGGATTTGAGTGTTTCGGGTACTCAGGGAACCCTGTGGAGTTTGTTTTTTCACTTGGGGTGCCTAACGTGGAGCGCGGGTGAGTTGCACCCACTGCGTCGTTGGAACCGACAACTGTATCAGCACTGTCCTCATCTGGCTGCGGACGATCGGGCAACGGAGCGCCCTCACACCTGGGACTACGGCTCTTTAGTCAATCAGGTTAAACAAGGAAAAATTCTGCCAGGAAAGCTGGCAGCGATCGTGGGAGGCAACATTCTAGAGCTGCTGTTTGATGTGATTCAGACGAGTCAACAGCCCCGACAGCGCTTGGAAATGCGACTAGCTTACAGTAAGCTGTCTCACGATCTGCTGACCTCACCGCAGGTTTCGCTTCAGGCTGACCAGGCCTGGCAGCAAGCCCAAAAAGCCTGGGAGATTTGGCAACAAGCGGGTTTGGTCGGCTTTTCCCCCAATCTGGCACCCATCATCTGGGATCAGGAAGGACTGCGACAGCAGACATCACTGCTCGCCTATCACAACCTCTCCGCCCTGGCAGACGGCCGGTGGACGTTGAGAGATCTAGCCGCCAAATTAAACCAGCCCCTAGTGCCCTTAACGCAGTCCATTATGCCCTATGTGAACGAGGGGACGATGGGGCTAACGCTCGTTGATGACATCAGCTTTCGCGTCAAGTCAAACACAGGTTCCCTGATTGCCTACATTGACGACAGCCGATTTGATAGCGCGATGATGGGGCAGATTCTGGCTCCGGCTGGCTATCGGTTTATCAACATACGCGACTCAATGCAAGCACTGCCAATGCTGCTAGAACACAAGCCTGACCTGATCTTTTTAGACTTGCTTATGCCTGTGGCAAATGGGTATGAAGTCTGTGCCCAAATCCGCCGCATTTCAGCCTTCAAAGACACTCCAGTGATTATTCTCACCAGCAGTGATGGCATTGTCGATCGGGTGCGGGCAAAGCTTGTTGGCTCCTCGGGCTTTTTGGCAAAGCCGATCGAGTCAGCAAAAGTGCTGTCTGCTTTGGAGCAATATCTACCAGTTTCCTCCCTGTCTTCTTAGAAGGCTGATTTGAAGAACGTTGTATCACGAGCACATGTCTATGACCACGATCCTTTTAGTTGAAGATAGTTTGACAGAAACTGAGGTGCTAACCCGCTACCTCAAGCAAGCAGGTCTGGCAGTAATTAGCGTCACCAGTTGTGAAGAGGCTCGAATCAAGCTCGACTTGAAGAAACCAGATCTGGTGGTTCTGGATGTGATCCTCCCAGGGCAAAGCGGGTTTGAATTGTGCCGCGAATTAAAAACCCAGTCCAGTACTTCACAGATCCCGATCGTGATCTGCTCAACCAAGGGAACTGATGTAGACAGAATGTGGGGCGCAATGCTGGGGGCGGATGCCTATCTTCACAAACCTGTCGATCAGAAAGAGTTTACAAAAACCGTTTTGCGCCTAACGGCGGCTTAGGAGGCAATTTTATGATGCAATCCTCCGATTCAGCACTAGCCCTCAGTAGTCTGAGCGCGTTGATAGTAGGTCCCCTTCCCCCAGAAACTCGCCAGCGACTGCTCCGCTTTCAGCTAGGAACCGAGGACAGCGTGCTGCTACCCCTAGGGCAAATCACAGAAATTCTCAAAATAGACGGGAGCGAGATTTTGCCCGTTCCTGACATGCCTGGCTGTGTAATGGGGATTTGTAACTGGCGAGGGGAAATGCTCTGGCTTATAGACTTCAACGACTTTGCGGGCTACCCGTCGCCCTTTCAACCGGAGCAAAGGGCAACCTCGATCGCGGTGATCGTGGCTCAAATCAATCACCAATCAATCGGACTGGGAGTGCAACAAGTGCATGACATTGAGCTACAGGATTTGCGGCACCTTCAACCCACCACGCTCGGTTTGTTTGCGCCCCAACTCTTGCCACTAGTTCAAGGAACGATCCCAGGGTGCAGGGATGCTGTTTTAGACCTCCAACCCATTGTTCATTGCCCCCTATGGAAAAAATACCCAGGAGGAGAAGCTTAAAGTTTTTTACTTTAGAGGCTTCTCCAACCATGCGCTTCGTGAAACAACTCGTAGGCAGTGACCCCCCAAAAAATCGAGCGATCGCAGATCCGCCAAAACAATCAACCCTGACCGATCAAGACACGATTCTAGAGGTCAATCCTCCCCAGTTTGCTCAACCAGATAATGCTCCAGAAATACCCATAACCATGCAGAAACTAAAGCAATCTAAAACCAGTCCCTCTTCTAGTTACGAAGTCACCACGCCCTTAGCGAACTCGTTTAACAACAGTGAGCCACCAGCGGAGTACTCGGAGCGTTCCAGTCTGGAGCTATTTACCATTGCCAACCAGATGCGCCAGACAGAGACGGTTGAAACGTTGTTTGAAACCACTGTGACGGAAGTTCATCGCGCTTTACAAGCAGATCGCGTGCTGATCTACCGCTTTCAAGGCGAACACCAGGGCGTTGTGGTTGCCGAGGCGATGATGGTCGGCTACACGCCCAGTTTGAAGGTGACACTCCCGGCGATCGCCTTTGGAGTCAAGCACCCATCAGACTATCAGCAACAGTCCTTCGTGGCACTCGATGAAGTTGTCCAAGAAGCCGTCACGCCCTATCAGCTTCAACTGCTACAACAGTTTCAGGTCAAGTCAAGTTTAAGCCTTCCCATTTGGGTCGGGGAGCAACTCTGGGGGCTACTGGTCGCCCAGCAATGTTCTAACTTTCGCAAATGGGAGGAGATAGAAATCAAGTGGCTCGACCAAGTAGTTAGGGAACTGAGGCTAACGCTTCAGCCAGTAGAGGTGCGTGCCCAAAAACACAAGCAAGCTGAACAAGACAAAATCATTGCAAAAATGATTCAAAAAATCCACCAGTCTCCGGATGTGGCGAGCGTTTTTGAGACGACAACCCAGGAAGTGCGGCAGCAGTTGAAGTGCGATCGGGTCGCAGTCTACCGCTTTAACCCAGACTGGAGCGGTCAGTTTGTGTCGGAGTCAGTGGGTAAAAACTGGATCGCGCTCGTGGGACTTGAGCTTGAAACCGCGTGGGCAGATAGCTATTTGCAAGAAACTCAGGGAGGTCGTTATCGCAACAATGAAACGGTCGCAGTGGATGACATCTACAACGCGGATCATAGCCCTTGTCACCTTGAGATTTTGGAAGGGTTTGAGGTCAAAGCTTATACGATCGCACCGATTTTTGATGGAGAAACGCTGTGGGGCTTACTGGGTGCTTACCAAAACTCAGGATCGCGCCACTGGGAGCCAACCGAGGTGAGTTTGCTGGCTCAAGTGGGGCGGCAGTTTGGGCTAGCGATCCGACAAGCGGAATATTTAGAGCAAGTCCGATCACAAACCACTCGACTCAGCCAAGAATCAGAACGGGGGCAAGCCGTCGCCCGTGTTATCGATAAGCTTCGCCAGGCTTCTGACATTAACACCCTCTTTAAAACCGTCACCCAAGAAGTTCGGAAGCTCCTGAATGTTGAGCGGTTGACGATTTACAAATTTCGCCCAGACTTCTTTGGCGATTTTGTGGCGGAGTCAGAGGCTAGAGGTCTGCCCCAACTCGTGGGCAGTGGGTGGGAAGACCCCTACCTCCAAGAACATCAAGGCGGCATGTTCTGCAACAACGAGCCATTGGTCATCGATAATATCTACACCGGGGATCTGACCGATTGCCATGTAGAAGCGTTAGAGGTCTATGAAGTCAAAGCCTGTCTGGTCGTAGCTATCTTCCAGGGACAGACGCTTTGGGGGTTACTTTCTGCGTTTCAAACCAGTGCCGAGCGGCATTGGCAAGAGGGAGAAGTTCAATTAATGATGCGAATTAGCGCTCAGTTGGGGGTAGCATTGCAACAAGCAGAATATTTAGAGCAACTGCGAATTCAAGCAGAACAGTTGGCAAAGACAGCAGAGCGGGAACGCTTCATTACCAGAACGGGCGATCGCATTCGGCAGTCTCTCGATTTGCAGAAGACCTTTAAGACCACTGCTAGAGAGATCCGCAGCTTTTGGCAGGTCGATCGCGTGGCGATCTTCAAATTTGACCCAGGCTACAGCGATGGATCAATTATTGTAGAAGATGTTACGCCAGGCTATGTTTCAGCCTTGACGGTCAAGGTGACGGATCACTGCTTTGTCGAAGTGGCAGCGCAATATCAAAAGGGTCGGGTCTGGGCGCTTGATGACCTCTATCAATCAGGAATGGCAGACTGCTATATCGAATTGCTGTCTCAGTTTCAGGTGCAAGCCAACTTAGTGGTGCCCTTGTTCAAGGGAGAAAAACTTTGGGGTTTGTTCTGCATTCACCAGTGTAGTGGGCCTCGGAAGTGGCAAGAAGCAGAAATTGAATTTGCCAAACAGATTGCCGCCCAACTCAATGTGGCTATTCAGCAAGGAGAGTTTGTTGAACAATTGCAACAGCGATCGCAGCAATTAGCAGAAGCCGCCCAACGAGAAAAGAGCGCCAAAGAGCAACTTCAGCAAGAAGTTATCCAATTACTGATGGCAGTCCGACCTTCGCTGGCAGGTGATTTGACGGCTCGCGCCCCGGTGACCGATACCGAAGTAGGCACGGTGGCTGATGCTTATAACAACACCCTGGGTAGCCTACGGCAAATCGTGACGCAGATGCAAGCCGCCGCTAACCAAGTGAGCCAAACTACCCAAACCAGTAGTGCTTCCATTACAATGCTCACCCATCAGGCTCAAGCGCAACTCCAAGCGATCGACCAAGCCCTCGGACAAGTGCAAAGGATGGCTGGCTCAACGGAGGCGGTGGAGACCAATGCCCAGCAAGTAGAAGCTGCCGTTCAGCAGGCAAACCAAACGGTCTTAGCTGGCGATGCGGCGATCGATCGCACCGTGGAAGAGATGGACGACATCCGAGAAACCGTGATGGAGACCAGCAAGCGGCTGCAACGTCTGAGCGACTCTTCTCAAAAGATTTCCAGAATCGTCAGCTTGATTGGCAACTTTACCACCCAGACCCAACTGCTAGCCTTGAATGCGTCGATCGAAGCCACACGAGCCGGAGAGTTTGGACGCGGGTTTGGCGTCGTTGCCGATGAAGTGCGATCGCTGGCGCGACAGTCTGCCAATGCTGCCACTGAGATTGAGCAGCTTGTCCAAGAAATCCAGGCAAGCACGGCTGAAGTGTCTACCGCAATGGAGACAGGCATTCAACAGGTTGAATCAGGAACCACCGTCGTGAATGAAGCGCGTGAGAATTTGAATGCGATCGTGGGTGCTACGGCTCAAATTAGCCAACTCGTAACGGGCATCACCCAGGCCACTCACGCCCAGACTCAGGAATGTCAGTCAGTTACCCAAACGATGACGAAAGTAGCCGCCATTGCCCACCAAACCTCGGAGGATTCCGCTACGATTTCTGCCTCATTCAAAGAGCTACTCGCAACGGCTCAAGACCTGCAATCCAAGAGTGGACAGTTCAAGGTCGATTAACTAGACAGATCCATTGACCTCCTGCATCAATACTCTGCCCCCGTCCTGGCCCTCTCCTCAAGGAAAGAGACCAAGAGGGTTCTGGCTGGGAGCATCCCAACTGTGTCGCTGAGATCTTCGCCCCCCTTCAATCATGACCCCAGACCCAACCATCCGTGAGCAAACCTATCAATACTTTCTTCAAGAAGCCCCCGAACTGCTGCAAGCGCTAGAAGAAGGCTTGCTGCGCCTCCAAGAGAGCTGGGGCATCAATGAAGTCAACAACCTGATGAGAGCCACCCACACCCTCAAAGGGGCAGCCACCAGCGTGGGATTGGAGACGATCGCCAGCGTGGCCCACTCGCTTGAGGATATCTTCAGAGCACTCTGTCAGCCTAACCTATCCCTCGACTCAGAAGCGGAAGCATTACTCTTTGAAGGAATGGAGTGTCTTCGCCTGCCGCTCATGGCAGAACTCACAGGCAGATCGGTAAACCATGCCGAAATTCTCGATCGAGCCGCCGCTATTTTTACCCTGCTGCAAGCCAAGCTGGGAGACTGCTTTGGTCAAGAAGCCTATCTACCCACCTCGGCAGATTTGGGGTTTGATCTGACTCAATCCTTATTTGAAGGGGGGGTTACTCAACGACTCGCGCAAATCGCAACGAGCCTGGACAATGACCCCCCTGAAGAAATCTGCACCGTACTGCGAACTCAAGCCGAAATTTTTCTGGGTTTAGCAGAGTCTCTCAATCTAGTCGGGTTTGGAGCGATCGCCCACACGGTGCTTACGGCTCTAGATCATCATCCTGATCAGGCAGTGATCATCGCTCAGATCGCTCTCGCAGACTTCCAAGCAGGACAGGCAGCCGTGCTGGGGGGCGATCGTAGCCAAGGCGGTGAACCCTCTCGTGAGCTACAACAACTCGCCGATCTTCCGCCTCGCGGAGATGCCTTCACGCTCAATGCTGATATAGCTGATATAGAGGTGAGTGAGTCAATCGAAGAGGCGCTAGATACTCCGCTTTTAGAAAGCATCTGGGGTCAGCAGTCCACTTTAGACGAGCCAATACTCGATCAACAGTTGAAAGAACTGGTACAACCAGACTCAGGCGCAAACGTTGAGCAAACCCTGAGCCAGATGTACAGCCCGCCTCAACCTGAGCGATCGGTAGCTCCTCTAAACGCGCTCCCCCAAAAAGACCCAGTTTCGCCACTGCCTGCTGTGCGAGTGGGGGTAAAGCAATTAGATCATCTCAACTACGTGATCGGCGAACTAGTCACCCACCAAAACCGCCAGTCGCTTCAGACCGAGCAGCTACAGACGGTCAGTAAAACCCTGCTCAACCAGATCCGGCAACATCAACAACTGCTCGGTCAGCTTCAAGATCACTCCGCTCACCAGGCTAACTTGTTCAAACAGCCACAGGCGAAAAATCCACTAGGAGCGCCTTCAAAGCTCCCGCGTAAAGCAGCCCGTAAAGCCTCTAAACAAGGAAGTACTCAGGCTCGCTCTGATTTCTTAGCCCGCAACCACGGGAGCAACGCTGCCCTGATTCAGTTGCTGGTCGATCACCTGGTGCAGTTAGCAGAAACGGCGGATGCTATTGATCTGCTGACTCGCGAAACTGACCAAACCCTAGAAAAGCAACAGCAACTGCTAACCTCTAGCCAGAGTGCTTTAATCGAAGCTCGGATGTTGCCCCTTGGTGAGATCTTGGGTCGCTTTCCCAATGCTCTACAACAGCTAGAAACCCTGCACAACAAACCGATCGCGCTCAGGCTGCACGGCAACGAAGTTCTCGTGGACAAAGCAGTAGCTGAAAAGTTGTTTGACCCTTTGCTGCACTTAGTCCGCAATGCCTTTGACCACGGGATTGAACCTGCCGCCGTTCGACAACAGCGAGGCAAACCAGAGAAGGGGCAGATCACACTCTCTGCCTACTACCAGGGCAGACATCTCGTCCTCGAAGTTCAAGACGATGGCAATGGGTTGGACTTTGATCAAATTCGACACCGCGCGATCGAGCGACAACTCATCTCCCTCGAAAAGGCGCATAGTCTCACTCAAAATCAGCTAACTGATTTGCTATTTGAGCCAGGGTTCTCCACGGTGTCTCAGGTCAGTGATCTCTCTGGGCGAGGCGTTGGGCTAGATGTCGTGCGAAACCAGGTGCAAGCTCTGCGAGGGGCGGTCACGGTTGATTCTGAGTTGCATCGGGGAACGACCTTCAAGTTGCAGATTCCGCTCAACCTGACGATCGCTCAATTGTTTGTCTGCGAGGTGGGGTCTAAGACCTATGCCTTGTTAGATGATAGCGTTGAGCAAATTTTGATTCCGATCGCTAGCCAGATTCAAGAGCGCAACGGGGGCAGGTTTTTGCGGTGGAGTCAGGGCGCAGAAGAAAAACTGGCTCCGATCCACTCGCTGGCAAGCCTTCTCGATTACGATGCAGCGACTCCGCTCTCCATGAGTTTCCAGGCTCCCCTGAGTGCCAAGGATTCGATCGATCCCGTCATTGTGATTCGCTGCCAAGAGACCCTACTGGGTTTGGAGGTCGATCGTCTCATTGGGGAGCAACAATTGGTTATCCGTCCTTTAGGAGCTATGATTGGCTCACCGAACTATATTCATGGGGCAACAGTGCTGGCGGACGGGCGATTAGCATTGGTCGTAGAGGGGGCAATGTTACTTCAAAAAGTGTTTGATCAGCCGCGTACCGCCCCAGTCCATCACCATTGGGCTAAGACAACCGCTGGGCCGCTTCTATCCAGTCCTGAGAGATCGATCCTGCCTCAGCCTCAGCCCACCTTTTCAGCCCTCCCAACTTCAGACTTTAGTGAAAAGCCAGACACTCGAATTCTAATTGTGGACGACTCAATTACTACACGCCAATCCCTGACGCTGACTTTACAAAAAGCTGGCTATCGTGTCTTTCAAGCTCAGGATGGTTACGAAGCTCTTGAGCAGTTTCAGCGTCAATCTGATATCCGGCTAGTTATTTGTGATATTGAAATGCCCCGCATGAACGGGTTTGAATTGCTGAGAAATCGACAACAAATTCCTCTATTAGCAGACATTCCGATCGTGATGCTGTCATCTCAGAGCGGCGATAAGCATCGGGCACTCGCCTCACAATTAGGAGCAACGGTTTATATGGTCAAGCCTTATATGGAGCATAAACTATTGGCTATCGTATCAGATCTGCTCAAAAGAACGGCCCTCAACTCTGCATCTGAGCTAGGATAAGGTGGAAACGATGCAAGATGGATTAAAAGCAGAAAAGTTTATTGCGTTTACAGTTGCAGATTATTGCTTGGCGCTGCCGATCGCAGAAGTTCTTCAGGTGGTGAAGTATCCCTTCAGCACCAATCATGAACTCAGCAAAATGGGGCTAGTCCAGCTTGGTCAGCACACGATTCGGGTTTTAGATTTGCATCAGCAGTTAGGGCTAGAAAATTCGGGTCAGTTATCCCGACCTTTTTTATTGATTACGCAAAATTCTTCAAAAGAATTCAATGCAATTCCCGTGGGTGAGCCACCCAGTTTGGTCGAGTTCCCGCGAGAGAGGATGCAGCGGTTGCCGCTGTCTAACCAGCAGTCAGGGCTGCTAGCGATCGCCAGTCATGCTGCGGTCATCTCTCCTGAAGAAGCCACAACGACCATTTTTCTGCTAGACATCAACCGAATCCTGAACGCTTTCACTCCTTCTCTTTTGCCAGGGCAAAAAGATTGAAATCGCTGAAACAATTGGGAGTATTTGAGATGACAAACTACTGGGCGATCGCGATTGGCATTAATCAGTATCAGCATTTTCAACCGCTGCCAAACACTAATTCGGATGTCGTAGCGTTGCTAGATTTTTGGGTTAACGAGGCGAAATTTGCTTCAGATCACTGCGTGTTACTAGCAGATGTTTCTTCCACACCTGATGTCAAGGCAATCTATCCAAGTCAGAAAAATATTCGCAACCGGATCGCCCGATTCTGCCAACAAGTGCAATCTGACGACTTCCTGTGGTGCTTCTTCAGTGGCTATGGAATACAGTTTGAAGGAAAAGATTACCTCTTACCGATCGATGGCAATCTAGATCAAATTCCTTCAACTGGAATTCTTGTAGAGTCCTTATTTGCGGATCTTCAATCGGCAGCAACGGGCAATATTGTGCTAGTACTAGAAATGCACCGAAGCCAGGGCAACTGGACAAACGATCGTCTGGGTGTTCAAACAGTCGCGTTATCAAATAAATGCGGAATTACTACTATTTTGTCTTATTCACCCACTCGATTAATGTCAGTAGCAAATCGAGGGCTGAGTGTTGCATTGCTAGAAGGGATGTGCCGTCACAATTGCCTAACGCTGGGTCAACTAATTCAGTATCTCGGCAGTCGAATACCGGAACTAAGTATCAACAACATGCATCTGGGGCAAAATTCAGTAGAGATCGTGCCCAATATTCAACTGCATCAACACCTCTTGTCAGATACAAGCGGCACTAACCGACAAAGTAAACAACTTCCCCCTACAGAGCTTCCCGTTACACAACTTCCTTCTACAGAGCTTTCAGATCAGCTACCCCAAACAAATCTTTGGATGGACAAACTCTGGCAGGGTTCGGTGTTGGGAGGAATGATTGCGCTAATTGGTGCAACTCTCTTAAATCATTACGGAGGGAGAATCAGTTTTCTCTCCTTAAGGCTACCCCAATCTAGCTTTTTGCGTTCTAATCAGTACTCACCTTCTGAGAAAGCTAAGAAAGGATCATCTGATAAAACAGACGAGGCAGAAAAGTCACCTGATGCAGCTAAATCTGATGCCAATTCCGATACTAAGACGGATCAGACTAAGCAAGATGATCAGTCTAAAGCACAGCTACCTCCACAATCACAACCTTCGTCTGAAACGATCGCAGCCTTAGAACGTGCCCGTAAAGAATTGCAAGCGCGACAGTATGAGAAAGCGTTGAATACCCTCGATCAGATTCCTGAGAATCAGCGCAGTGATGAGTGTAACCAGTTGCGCCAGCAGGTCAGCCAGGGGTTACTTAATGAAGCAAGAGCATTGATTAATCAAGTCGGCGGCTCCGATCATGTGAATCAGGCATCCAACTTTAGTCACGCGATCGCTAAGGCCCGTATCGTTCGTCCCGGAGATCCTCTCTATGATCAAGCTCAGAAGGACATTGAACGCTGGAGTCAGGTAATTTTGGATTTGGCTCAAGGACGGGCTAATCAAGGTAATTACAACAAGGCAATCTCTGCGGCTCAACTCATTTCCTCGAACCAAAAAAGCCTCTACCCAGCCGCCCAAGAGTCCATTTCTCAGTGGCAAAAAGCCAAAGCCAATCAAGCCATCCTGGAGCAAGCAAAACTCTCCATCCAACGATTTCAAGCACCTTCGTATAGCCAGGCGATCGCCACCATTCGCAGCATTCAACCTGATCAACCTTTCTATAAGGAAGCTCAGACATTGACCAGGGAATGGAGCCAGTCTATCCTGAGTCTTGCCCGCGCTCACGCTGTTCAGGGCGAATTTGCGGAAGCCATTCAAACGGCGGGTTTTGTGCCACAAGATACTCCAGCCTATCAGGAGGCAAAGACCGCGATCGCTCAGTGGCGTAGCGATCGCAATAAGCAGTAGAGATTGAGTATTCAGTTCATGCTTGCTTAAGGTCTTGAGTTGTCCACCATACCGTTTTAGCAAGACTTTTCAGCTTATTAGAGATGACACTTGTTTATCCCCAGTTTGTCACCTTTGCCTGATTAACCTTGAGTAAGGCAACTACAGGCGAGAATACGAGCTTTGTGCATAGCTGTTTTTCAAGCTTGATCCTACTAGGCTTCGTTTCTCTGTGGCCTTCGGATCTCGAAAATATTGCATCTATCGGCATTGCTGAATTGCCATATGAAATGCCAGATTTGCCCTCACCCTAACCCTTTCCCAAAGAGCGAGTGAACAAAAACTCTGGCTCCCTTTTCCCTGGGAAGAAAGGTTGGCGAGGGCTGTGCCCCACTGCGTGAGGAGGGCAATTCATAGTTGCATTCAGCAATGCCCATCTATCTAATCTTTCGCCATTTTCAAACGTCTAGTAAGAATTTAGGAGAGTTATAAAATGAGTGTCATGGATGGGCAAGTCAATGCCTTTAAGTGGTTATTTCCGTTCTTGTTATCGATGCTTTTAATGTTGTCTGGGTGTAGCATCACTGAATTTACAAATCCCTTCTCTGACTCAGCAAAGACTGAAAGCCCAGTTCCCTCTTCAGAGCTAACGATCGAGGCTGCTCCTATCATAGACCCGATCTCCCCTGATTCCAAAGCACCTTCTACTAAGCCTGATTCGCCACTAGAGAAAGCTTCAAGAATAGCCACAGATAGTTCTCCACTGACTGAGCTATTGCTAGGCGAACAACTTGAGCAGTAAAGCAATCTTGCCGAGAGTGAACAATGTCTCAAATTCTGATTATCGACAATGATTTTACCTTCTCAGAACTACTTTCTGTAGAACTGGAAACAATTGGATACCAGGTAAGCTATGCCAGTGAAGGAATCAAGGGGCAAATTTTAGCTCAACAGCTTTTGCCAGATCTGATCATGCTGGATATCCAACTTCCCAAAGTAGATGGATTTACGGTTTGTCGGCGCTTGCGACAGGACGATCGCACCGCGAATATTCCAATTCTAGTCCTAACAGCTTTGTCGCAAACTCAAGACAAAGTTAAGGCATTTGATGCAGGGGCTGACGACTACCTGATTAAACCTTTTGCCTCAGAAGAGATGCTGGTCAGGGTTCAAGCGATTTTGCGGCGGGCAAAGAAGCGCCCCAAAGCAGCCAAATCGACTGAAATTCTCAGCTATGGCCCTCTGACGCTAGTTCCTTCTCAGATGGAAGCCATTTGGTTTGGACAAACGATTAAAATCACTCCGATCGAGCTTGGTATCATCCACTGTCTACTCCAACGTCCTAATCAGGCAGTCTCGTCTCATGAGATTCTCAAGCAAGTTTGGGGATATGGCCCGGATGATGACATCGAAACAATTCGGGTTCACGTTAGAAACATTCGAGCCAAACTAGAACCCGATCGCTTCAATCCGTTTTATCTTAGAACAATTCATGGGCGAGGATATCGCTTAGAGCTTCCAGACCGCTTTGGGCTACCCAAAAGAAACATTTTACCTGTCAATTTTTCATCCGTTAAGAAGCTTGAAACTGCAACGAAGTCTGTTGCTAACTTCTACTAAAGTGCGGTGGTTTGAGAACTGATGACACAGAGACTGCTGTACAAAACCACTACGATCGCGTCCCTGATTTGTCACGACTCCTCGCTTACCTTAATTAATAAGCATCTACATTGTTTAACAATGCTCCTCATGTCGGTCACTCCCTGCCAGCGATCGAGACACGTTTGAAATAACATTGCAATCTTAGAGGCCGCAAGATGAAGACACTCCAGCAACCACAAGTCACACAGTTTTTGCGGGGTTCTTTCCCCCAGATTCGTCTTCTAATTGCAGATGCTCATACTGTTGGCAGGCAATTACTCGTCGATGCCTTGACTCAGGAAGATCTCAAAGTTGTTGGTCAAGCTAGAAACAGTGAAGAAACGCTTGAATTAGCAATGCGGCTATTGCCCGATGTGGTTGTTATAGATAGTTGTATGCCTGACGGTGAAGGAATCCTCGCCGTTCGCGAAATTCATCGACTCTATTCCTGGATTGAGATTCTCGTATTAACCTGCTCTGAGGAAACAGAATTTATCTGGCGATCGCTAGAAGCTGGAGCCTCAGAATATCTTCCCAAAAGTACGCCTTATGAGGAAATTGTTTCAACAGTTCGAGGGCTTCACTACGGCGTTATCCACAAAAAATCTAAGTGGCAGTATCCCGAAAAAACTTAAGTTTCTCATCAACTCCATCGCCCTAAAGCAAATTTTCAGACCTCCCTCGTAGCGTTAGTTATACGAAGGCCCTGTTTCAAAAATCTGTACCCTCAGACAAGGTGCTTTGTCATGAATTCTATTCTGTCCGAAATTAAAAATCGTGTTCGTAGTCAGGTACTGATCCTGACCAAAGCTGAGAAATATATTCATGTAGGAAATCGCTGGGTCTCAGAAACCTCCGGAGAGGCGTTGGGTCACGGTCACAAGTCCGGGCAGGCACCTAAATCTCTCAAAGAAAAGTGCTTTCAAACTAGCATTGGAGTCGGACATTACCTACAACAGAGCAAACATTGGGTATTAAACACCTCCGAAAGGGCTTTGACGGAAGCTTACAGTGCTGCACAGATTCTCAAGCAAATCGAAAACGATCACTTTACCGGAGCTGAAGTTGCTGCGATCGCATACAGCGACAGTGTAGCAGCCTACTTTCATCTAGTATCCAAAAAATATCTGCTGATTATTCAAGTCAGGCTACTAGAATTTAGAGTGAGCCATGCGATCATCGATACTCCAAGTTCTAGCTATCCATCTAAGGGACTACAAACTAGCCCGACTTTAGACAAGCTGAAATTCATTGATGAAGTTCTCACTCACCATCAAACTCAACAAAATCAAACCCAACAAAATCAACAAGCCAATGTTGCTCGACCTGGAGATTTTGGCTTTGCAGACAAACAAACAGCCGATTGTTCTGAGCAAAAGCGCGACCCGTTAAGGAAGCGGATTAGGAATCCGTTTGAAGGTCAACTAGATGATTTGACCGACCATCAAACTAGCCATCAAATCGGCAGTCACTGGAAAGCGATCGAGCTTCTCCAACTTCCTTTTATAAGAGGGGGCCGCCTTGATACTCCAACTAGAGCTACACCCCTGCCTCAAGCATTCCCATTGCAGCCTTGCTCCGGCGGAAATCTCGTGGCTAATGCAGGGATGGCTTCTATGCTAGTTGCCGGAGGGTTTGCAGCCGGAGGTGTATCTACTTGGGCAGCCCTATCAGTGCAAAACTCCTTGGCACCTGAATATAAACAGTCATCCTCAGAAGAACCGCACCCTAACCGAACGATGACTCTTGCTCCAAGTGCGATCGCCGCACCTGAAAGAATGCCTCTAGAGTCAAGTCGCTTAGGAGAAAAGCCAACGCAGCAAGTCAAGAAGCAGGTGACTCCTCAAGTGAGTGCTCAACTCCATAGCGCAAAGCAAGTTCATCGTAAATCAATACCCTAAGTACAGGACAAAAATTGTAGTACTTGCAGAAACTCACTCATTTTTTGCTCTAAGTTGAACACGGTATTGCGGAGACAATCTAAGCCATAGCGGAAGATACTTTTGGCTTTGCGTCTATGCTTTTTAAGGGTGAGTGGTTTGACGTGGTGCAACTACTCGCCAACTAGAATTGCCCAACACAAGGGGCTAACACACAAAAACAAACAAGTCAGCGAGGCAGAAAAGCAGCGGTAAAGACTTCCGAGAACCCCGCCGCGAAACCCTCCGGCAGAAGGAAGTCAGCTACAAAAGCAGAACCTCTCCCGACCAAACCTTCACGACAGGCAAAATGATTGAAGTGCTGTTCGGGTCATTGGATGACGCAGTGCTACCCAGAACGCGCCAGAGTGTAGCGTTGATGTTTTCTCATGGACTGCGGCGACGGGGCTATATCAAAGTGCAGGAAGACTCGGCTTACTATTGGCACAAGTCATGGAGTTGTCGTGTGAGAGACGATCGCTCAATCCACTCCCTGTTCTCTCTGACTTTGCGAATCCTAGAGGTAAGTCTAAACGTCTCGAATCACTGAACTCAGCGTTGTCAGTGATAGAGAGTGTGAGCAAGCCAGATCGAAAGGGGAAAATCACAGCCGGAGAGCAGAGAGACGCATGAGGGCATCACTGCTGGGCAACTGACCCAATTCCCCTGCTTGACTGACAAAACTAGGAAGCTGGAATGCAAGAGAGGACAGTGAACTCACGCTTCAAGGAGTCGTTGCGTGTCGCTTGAAGGCAAAAGCAGGAGTCAGGTAAGCCCGATAGAAAGCGATAAACAGAGATCTCCCATTGTTGGGTGATAGCCAGTCGAATCCAGTTCCAACCGAGTTTGAGGTAACTTAGCTTTGTACCAACTGACAGAGCATTGATGATTACCTATGAAGTCCTGAACAATCGAGCCGTGAGCTTAAGTTAGTGCTTTGCAGGCTTAACTTGTCTGGTCTATTGTCAACAAATATTCCAAACTAAGAGAGTCAGTTGCATCAACACCCCAGGAGCTTTTTCATCATGGCTATTAACTACACCAACGCTGAAATTCGTAGTATTCTCAATGGTCTGGGATTTAGAAGCCGCGTTTTTAGTGACGATCGTACCAACCCCAGCTTTCCCTACACCGAGGACAACAGTCCCCTGACCGACCCTACGACTCAACATGCCATCCGCAAGTTTCAGACAGAATACAAGCTGGGAGTAGATGGAACTGCGGGTTCAGAGACAAAGGCAAAGCTAGAACAGGTGATGCGAATCCTGCACAGTGAGTTGAGGGCCCTGGTTGATCCCAGGTTTCCCATGGATCAGCCCTTTTACGGACTGCAAACGATCGCGGCGATGCGAACCTATCAACGTCAACTCGCTGAGGATGGCATTGCAACGCTACCCGTGCGCGAAAAGCTGTATGAAAGCTCTGGCGGGACGGCAGCAGTCGAGCTAGCTGAAAGTTTGGCAGTCTAAACAGGAGTTTAAGATGAACATTACACTCGATACCATCACGCAAGCTGTGATTGAGCATGGCGATCGCGGTCAATCTCATCCGCGCCTGTATGAAATTTATACCAGTCTGGTTCAACATCTACATGATTTTGCGCGGGAGGTAAATCTCACTGAACCAGAATTGCAGCAGGGACGCAATTTTACTAATCAGGCAAGTCACCATACGCAAGAGATTCCAACGGGAGAAATCTATATGTTGACGGATCTACTAGGGCTTTCAGAGTTAGTAGAGTTATTGCATGATGCCCATCGTGGCACAGAAAGCAATCTAGAAGGCCCGTTGTATGTACCAAATGCACCAGAACGACGGATGGGCGATCGCTTAGGCATTGATCCAGAAGGTAGCATACTTCTTCTGTCAGGTCGGGTGTTGGACTTGAACGGTGAGCCGATCGCGAATGCGCTACTTGATGTTTGGCAGCCCAATTCTAAAGGACTGTATGACATTCAGGATCTATCTCAACCCCAGGGAAACTTTCGGGGGCGTTTCACCACAGATGCTAGTGGCAAGTATGGGTTTGAAACTGTAGTGCCGATGGGTTACAACGTGCCAGCTAGTGGCCCCTCTGGAGAATTGCTGCGATCGCTAGGACGGCATACCTGGCGGGCGGCTCACATCCATTTCAAAGTTAGTGCCCTGAATTATACGTCGTTGACCACACAGGCTTTTATTGCGGGTGATCCCCATCTTGATTCTGATACTACTTTTGCGGTGCGATCGGCAATTGTTCAACTTCAAAAGCACGAAGCACTGGACGAAAAGGCCCATCCAAGTAGTCCGTTCTACATGACCGAGTTTGACTTTGTGTTGAAACCCGCTACTCTGGCGGAAAGCCACAAAGCAACAGCCGAACATTATGCCTACGCAATTGATGCCCAATAATCCACTAGTTGGAACGTGGAAGTTAGTTTCTGCCACTGCTATTCATTCTGATGGAACTAAAATTCCAGCCGTGTATGGATTGAATCCAACTGGCTACATTACCTACACATCGGATGGTCGCATGATGGTGATGTTTTCCAGAAGCGATCGCTTACCCTTGAGCCGAGAGATACGATCGCCCTTGAGCCGAGAGATTCAATCTATACCCGTTGAGGAACTTGCTCAAGCCTTTACAACATTCAATGCTTATGCGGGAACTTACACACTGAACGGCAACACAGTCATTCACCAGGTTGAAATTGCATCGATTCCCAATCGAGTTGGGACGACGTTGATTCGCACCTTCATCTTGACTGAGAATCAAGTAGCGCTGAGAACGCCACCCATCATGAGTGATAGCATTGAGCAGTGCTTCGAGTTGGTCTGGGAGCGCGTTTAAACAACAGAAGTGCGATCGTGATTCATTGCTAAAGTGAGATTGTGCCGTTCTTGATTGTGCTAGAAACACCCTTGATCGCAACTAGTCAAACATTTCTATCTCAGGAGAACACCTTATGAAAGCGATCGCATCAAAAATAGTAGTGATCATCACATTAACCGCTGGTGTAATTGGTATGTCAGCCGCACTTAAAACATTGCTAATTGATACGGAAGCCAGAGCATCCTCTCCAGATGCAGCCAAACAACATCAGCAAGAAGTGATGAATCGATGTCTGCAAGTGAGCCGATTGCGAAACCCTCAACCTGTTGGCAGTATTGTCACCTTTGGGGATGATGTCGGCTACGATGCGCTGATGGTGCGAGGCAACTATCCTCAACCCCACATGAACAATCAAATGGGGCAATCCCTCTGCTTGTTCAACCGTCGAACCCGGCAAGCCTATAGCAGTGACGCTGGTCAGCCTAATCGCTATACAAGCCGTCGCTCTGGATTCCAGTTTGACTATCCTGCTGGCTTTGTGGTGGAGTCTAAATCATCTTCAGGGAAAGGAGACGATCGTTCCCTTGAATGGGTTGATCTATGGACTCAGCGTGATTATGACGGAATCAAATCGATCGTCACGCCTACCGAATTGCCGCCCAATGTTAGTGTCGCCTTGCAGGAAAATCCACAACGGTTGCCATTATTAGATTGGGTGTGGCGAAGCAATCAATTTGCGTCGCCTGCTCGCTTTACGCCCTTAAAAGTAGCAGGACAGACTGCGATCGCGTTCCAGTCAACTGGACTCTACGACTATGAGAATGTGGTGCTGGCAATGCCCACTAGTTCAGATGTCATGGTGATCAGATTGGCCAAAGACGGTTTGCCTGAGCGCAATGCTACCTATCGCCCTGTCTTTCAGCAAGTCGTCTCTAGCCTTCAGTTTTCAGCCAGATGAGTCTTACGGCTCACTCATGCACCAGTCTCAACAAGTGCCCGACCACCCGCCCTGAAATCAATTTCGGGCTAATAGCTAAAGTCCGCTGAAGATTACTGGGCAAGCGTTTTAACCTATTTCAATGGGTTTAGGCTATGAGCCAGGAACTTCAGTTCTCGGCGGTGGTTGCGAGAGGTGCAAGATTTAAGCTCAACCTCTTTTGTCTTCTTGTGTCTAACCAGCAGCTAAATCCACTGTAGAAGCCATCCAACAACCCGAAAGCTGGATTACAAAATGGTCAACCTGATTTCGTCCAACCTTGTTCCATTTTTCGGTTTGGCCGCGATTTCTGTTCTCCCAAATTACTTAGGGCAATGATGGGAAGTTTTGTTCCAATTTCAGCCCTGCTATTTTGTTTCGCACTTGCAATGACTCAGGCAAAGTTGACTTGTCATCACTGCGATCGTACCAGCTATGTTTGGATTGGGATGAGTCTATTAGGATTGATTACAGCAATTCTCAGTGCGATCGCCGTAGGGCTTCTATCGATTACTCTGTTTCGATTGGATGTGCTGCAAAATGGACAACATGGCGCGATCGCTTCTATGGGAATGGTGGTAATTTTTACTGTGGTTATGACGCTATCGCAGTGGATTATTCTGCGGCAAAGCGTTATGGCACCAGTCCTGCAAGCCTCTCTCAACGTAGTTCTCGGAACGGCGATATGGCTATTGTTTGTATCGAGAATCTTAGAGTATGAGGACACAGTGCTGGGATTGCCTTTATTCGCTGTCCTTTCAATTGGTTTGGGCGCGGCGCTAGGAGGCGTAATCCACAAAGTTTTGAACCTTATAGATTAGGACGGCTGACAACTGGACTCAAGGACTTAGAAACTACCATGACTGTCAATGCTACTGCTACCCTTCTGTCTGGTCATGCTCCGATTCCTGCCAAAATCAGGCAGATCGTTTTCGTAATTCTACTAGTTACCTGCGCTACAGGCATTGCCAATGTCTTCGGTCGATTTGATCAACTGTGCCATCTGGCAGCGACCTACTATCACCCATACCTAGCCCAAGCGGGATTATCGGATAGCTTCTATGTTTGGTATTTTCTATCGTCAGAGACCCTACTAGCGCTAACGTTTGCTATTACTGGCAGCATTATTGCTCTCCACCCATCGACCACCTGGGTCACACTCTTTGCAGCGATCGCGCTGATGCTATTTGGAGTCACGGTGCCACCTCCGATGCACGCTCTAGTTACGTTGCAGGGTTCTATCCATCCAATCTTGTGCTTTGTCCATGCGATCGGCTTTGCGCTATTTGTGATTTTTCTCTACATCTTTCCTGATGGTCGATTTGTCCCTCGCTGGACGGGCCTTCTTGCGATCGTGCTGATTGCTTGGTCAGTCATGTGGCCCTTTTATCCACCACTCAATCCCTATCGATGGACTCATGCACTTCCTTTTCTAGTACTCAACTTCTGGTTTGCCACTGGCATTGGGATTCAAATTTACCGCTACACACACATCTCTAGCCCAGTACAACAACAGCAAACTAAATGGGTAGTGTTTGGCTTAACTGCGGCAGTTTTGGGAGATTTTGTGACTCATATTGCCTGGTACATCTTTCCCTCGTTGGAGAAGGGGCCAGACTGGATGCTACAAATAGGCCATCAACCATTTTTTATTGCTTCACAGCTACTTGCCCCCTTAGCGATCGCGGTCTCGATCCTTCGCTATGGGCTGTGGGAAATTGACTTTATTATCAATCGCGCCGTTGTTTATGGGCTGTTAACCACTGTTCTAGCGGCGGTTTGGACTGCGATCGCAAAGCTACTAGAGTTGGCATTCGCAGAAGTGATTGGTGAGAGTGCGATTCCACTCGTGGCGGGTTTGGCGGTACTGGGAGTTGGTTTAATTTTTGGGCCAGTTCGCCAAAGGCTGGAAACCTGGGTAAATCGTCATTTCTACCCGCATAAACTAGATCTAAGCCGCGATTTTGTTGAGTTTTTGCCAGAAGCTCGTGCCACGATCGACCTTTCGGATCTATTGCAGATTCTCATTCATCGCACGCTCGAAATTCTGCATATTTTGCATGGTGCGATCTTTATCAAAGATGCCAATGATCAGCTTCAACTGGCAGAAGTTCAGCACCTATCACCTGAAGCTGTGCAGTCGATTGAATGGAGCGATCGTTCACTCGATCAGATGCACAAAGGGGAAGTGAGCAGACAGCCTGAGAGTAGTGCTTTTTCGCTACTTGTACCATTGATGCTGCAACGAGGTGAGCAATCGGAGCTAATTGGAGTGCTGGCGCTAGGGCCTCGGCAAGATGGACGACAATATTCAATGGATGAGTTGTGGACATTTAAAAAGTTGGCAAATCGGGCTGGTACAGCTATCTACATTGCCCAACTCAACAGGTCAAACACCTTAAAACTTAAGCAGCAAATGATAGCACTAGAAAATCGGGTAAAATTATTAGAATCTCGATTCAATCAGTCAATAAAACCACCTTCTGAGTACAATCCAAAGCCCTAGAGTAGTACATCAATTCCTAATTTTGGGTCGTGCAAGTTTTAACCCAGCGAAGAAGATCAAACATATCTGAGGCAAGTTACGGGTATCAAAACAGCTTCTATTCCAGAGGTACTCAATGAAAAGCAGATCTAGAATCTTATCCGGTTTTCTCTTCTTGTTAGTTCTGGTTGGTGCAGTGTTGCTGGGTGTGACGGGTGCCTACAGCAGCGAAGACTTTTCACACAATCTTGGTAACCCGCGTTTGATTCAACGAGGCCGATATCTAGTAGTAGCAGCAGGTAATTGTGCTGGATGTCATAGTCGCAACAGATCACCTGACGATCCGACGTGGCTTGCGGGCTACTTACCAGGAACCCCAGGATTGCCCTTTCAAGTGGGGCAGTTTCAAATCTATCCATCCAACATTACTCCCGATGATGAGACGGGCATTGGTAGTTGGACTCCTCAGCAAGTTTTTAACTCTCTAAGTCACGGGAAAGATAATGAAGGCAATACGATTTGCCCACCCATGCCCTGGGTCTACTTTCGGAATCAGCGCGATCGTGACAATTGGGCGATCGTCGCTTATTTGAAGAATGGTATTAAGCCTGTTAAAAATCAAGTTCCTGCAAACACGGCTCCTGATGGAACTCGTCCAGACTGTTCACCGCTATTTCAAGAGGCCCAGTCGCTACCTGCTTATCCTGGCACGAATGAAATTAAAGTTCGGAGCGATCGACGTTAGTAAAACGCCCTTTCTGTCGGTCTTCTAGAGTCACTGTGTTTGTAACTTTTTCTATTCCAGAGGTGCTCAATGAAAAGCAAACATCGCATCCTGTCCGGAGTTCTCTCTTTGGTAGTGCTAGTCAGTGTGATATGTTTGGGCATGACTAGTGCTTATGGTCGAGACAATCTTTCTAATCTGGCAAACCCAAGCCTAGTTCGGCGGGGTCGCTATCTGGTGACTGGTGTGACTCATTGCGCTGACTGCCACAGTGCGGGTAAAACTCCCAACGATCCGTCGTGGCTGAGTGGATACCGATTGGGCAGTCCAGAGGGCGCATTTCCGATCGCCCCCAACACCACGGTTTATGCTTCCAATCTCACCCCTGACCAGGAAACGGGAATTGGTAGTTGGACTCCTCAGCAAGTCTTTGCGTCGCTGCGTCACGGGCAGGATAATGAAGGCAAAACACTTTGCCCACCGATGCCCTGGGACTATCTTCGCAGCTTGACCGATCGGGATACCTGGGCTATTGTGGCTTATCTGAAGAATGGCATCAAACCCGTTAATAATCCAGTACCCGAAAATATTGGGCCAGGTGGAATGCCCCCAGACTTCGCCCCGTTGTATGAGGGATTAAAGCCGTTGCCTGCGTATCCTGGTGCAAATGAGAGGTAATGAGAGATGACTCAGCATTGTTGTCAGAGACAATCCGGTTTGAGGCGCTATGGGTTTCGGTTAGGGTTATGGCTTGCGATCGAGGGGATTGTCTTTGGCTGGCTGAGTGTTGGCAGTATGGGGCTAGCGCAAGTGGTTGGTGATGATACATTGCCTAATGGGGAGCGATCTGTGGTGACAGATATCTCTTCGAGATCGCAAGTCTCCGGCAATCCAAATTTTCAAATTAATGGGGGGCAGTTCGGGGCAATACATTGTTGCATAGCTTCGATCGCTTCTCTGTACCGACGGGTGGTAGTGCGAATTTTAACAATGCAGCAAATATTACTTATATCCTGAGTCGAGTTACGGGATCAAGTCTTTCTAACATTGATGGATTGATTCGGGCGAATGGTGCTGCCAATGTATTTTTAATGAATCCTAATGGCATTGTTTTCGGTACAAATGCCCAGCTAAATATTGGTGGATCGTTCGTCGGAACTACAGCGAATGCGATCGGCTTGGCAAATGGCGATCGCTTCTTTGCAAATCCTGATCAACCCTTGCCCAACCAATTATTGAATGTTAACCCGAATGCATTTTTGTTTAACCAACTGGCGACGCAGGCGATCGTCAACCGCTCCACGGCGAACAACATTGGGTTGAGAGTGCCAGCAGAGCGAAGTCTCTTGCTGGTCGGCGGTGATGTGCGGTTTGAGAGTGGTCGAATTGTGTCTCCCGGCAGCCGCGTGGAGTTAGCAGGTGTTTCTGGACAGGGAACGATCGCCCTTACGGGAACCGGAAATGATCTGGGGTTGAGTGTCCCAGATGGGGTAGTGCGATCGGATGTTTCCCTAAGTAATAGCGCTCGTGTGGATGTTCAATCTAGAAGTGGTGGCAGTATTACAGTCCATACCCGCAACTTGACCTTGGCGAATGACAGCCGACTCTTTACAGGAATTAGTCAAGGCAGTGGTTCGGTTGGTGCTCAGACGGGAGACATTATTGTGAATGCAACAGACACAGTGAATCTGACCAATAACAGCCGCATTATCAATCAGGTGGGATCGAACGCGATCGGGAATGTAGGGGGTATTACGATTACCACCGGAGTATTTTCCTTAAGCAGTAACTCTTCTCTGAATGCATCTACCTTTGGACGAGGAAATGCTGGCAACATTCTTGTCAATGCAACAGACACAGTTAATCTGACAAATGATAGCCGCATTGTTAATCAGGTGACAGCGAACGCGATCGGGAATGTAGGGAGTATTACGATTACCACCGGAGTATTTTCCTTAAGCAGTAACTCCTCTCTGAGTGCATCTACCTTTGGACGAGGAAATGCTGGCAACATTCTTATCAATGTCCGTGAAACTATTTCTCTAAATGGCGGCGATATCTTCAATGATGTAAGCCGAGAGGCGATCGGGCAAGGTGGAGAAGTTCGCATCAGCACCGGTTCCCTTTCTCTGACCAATGGCGCTCAATTAAGTGCCAGTACTTTAGGACAGGGCGATGCAGGGAGTGTGATGATTGATGCCCGTGATACTATTTTCCTATATAATGGTCGTATCTTCAGTAGCGTGCAGCAACCATTGGCGATCGGGCAGGGTGGAGAGATTCACATTAGTACCGGTTCCCTTTTCCTGACCAATGGCGCTGCACTGGCTGCCAGTACATTAGGACGGGGCAATGCGGGCAATATAATTATTGATGCTCGTGACACCGTTGCTGTGGATGGTAGGAGTGCCCATGGGCTGCCTCCTAGTAGCGTTTTCAGTCGTGTGAGCCAAGGGGCGATCGGGCAGGGTGGGGAGATTCGCATCAGCACTGGTTCCTTATCCCTGACCAACGGCGCTCAACTGATTGCCAGCACCCTTGGACAGGGCAATTCAGGCAATGTGATAATCGATGCTCGTGATGCCATTACTGTGGATGGTACGAGTGCTGATGGACAGTTGCCCAGCGCTGTTTTCAGTAATGTGAGCCGAAGAGCGATCGGGCAGGGTGGAACCATTCGCATCAACACCGGGGAGTTGCTTGTTCAGAATGGCGCTCGAATCACAGTGAACAGCCAAGGAACAGGAATTGCAGGCGACCTGGAAGCTACCGCCCAAACGATTCGCATCCTCAATCGAAGTCGATTGACCGCAGAAACCAGAAATACCGCAGGCGGCAATATTCGACTCAATGTGAGTGAATTGCTCTTACTCCGCAACAATAGTTTGATTTCTACTACCGCAGGTACAGCGCAAGCAGGCGGCGATGGCGGTAATATTCGGATTAATGCACCGTTTATTGTTTCAGCATTGACAGAAGATAATGATATTCGAGCCAATGCGTTTCTGGGGCGCGGTGGCAACATCAATATTTCTACCCAAGGCATTTTTGGCATCCAATTTGCCCCACAGTCTACGCCCAGAAGTGACATCACCGCTAGTTCGCAATTTGGCGTAAATGGGATTGTCGAGATCACTACATTGGACACTGATCCCAGTCGAGGGACAATAGAATTGCCCAGCGGCTTAGTAGACTCCTCGCGATCGATTGTGCAGGGCTGTCCTGCCGATCGGGGCAATTCCTTCGTCGTCACCGGGCAGGGTGGGTTGCCTCCAACACCAGATCAATCCACCGAAGATGAGGCTGGCTGGCGCGATCGACGAGGCTTTGCAGAACAAACAGTAGGACAACAAAGCAGTGCCTTGCCCCATCTCGTACTTCCCACAATCCTATTGTTGAAGCAACTGGTTGGGTCAAACTTGCCGATGGCTCCGTGACTCTGATCGCTGCTGTGCCTGATAGCCTCCGCCGACCTCATAGCCCCGCCCACTGCAATGGTTCATAGCCCATGTCTCACCCTATCTACTTCGTGAAGTCCGGTTTACTGCGCCAGTTGTCTAAACAACGATGGCTCCGAATCGTGGGCTGGTTTATTGCAGCATGGCTAACCATCCTCCTCGGATTCTCTGCACCCTCAACATCAACGACTGTGCCCGATCCGCTCCAACCTGGAGAACGCCTCTATCAGGCAGAACAATTTACAGATGCGATCGCCCTTTGGCAGCCCGTAGCCGCTAACTTTGCCCGTCAAAGCGATCCTCTCAATCAGGCACGAACACTGAATGCCATCGCAACAGCCTTTGAGCAACTGGGTGACTGGAAAGCAGCAAATCAGGCAATCTCAGAAAGTTTAAGCCTGTTAGCGAAACTATCCACATCAGATCATAGATCCCGTCCCAACCCTGTGTTTCTAATCGCACAAGCGCTGAATATTCAAGGCAACCTGCAACTACGCCAGGGGAAAGCGATCGAAGCATTGTCAAGCTGGGAACGTGCCGAAGCGACCTATGGGCAAATAGGCGATGCTGTAGGTCAAATTGGTAGCCAAATCAATCAGACTCGCGCCCTACAAGCTCTAGGATTCTATCGTCGTGCGGCTACGCTATTAGAACAAATTGCCCAGAAACTGCAAAGCCAACCTGACAATGCTCTCAAAGTAGCAGGATTGCAAAACTTGGGCAATGTTTTGCAGCGAGTGGGAGATCGCACCCGTGCCCGACAGGTCTTGCAGCAAAGTTTGGCGATCGCAGAACGTCTGCGTAACACCGGGCAAATCTCCCCAACAGAAGCCAACACCAGCATCAGCAGCATTCTTCTGAGTTTGGGAAATCTGGCACGATCGACCTTACCCTCCACAGCACAGCCAGAGCCAGCCACCCAACTCTCTGAAGCATTGACTTTATATCGTCAAGCGGCAGACATTTCCTCCTCACCGACTCTAAAGCTGAAAGCTCAAGCCGAGCAACTGAGTTTATTTGTTGAGTCGGCACAATCGACTCCCGCACTAAATTTGTGGGCGCAAATTCAACCCCAACTCACCAAACTGCCCGCTAGTCGCACCGCAATATATACCCGCATTCACCTGGCGCAGACGCTAACTCAATGGAACAATGCAACTGTAAAATCCGACACAGCGCAACTGTTGGCAACGGCAATTTTGCAGGCTCGTGATCTGAGCGATCGTCGTGCCGAATCCTATGCTCTGGGAACCCTTGGCCATTTGTATGAACAATCCCAACAATGGGAACATGCCCGATCGCTCACTCAGCAAGCATTGACTCAAGCAACTTACACCCCTGATATTGCCTACCAGTGGCAGTGGTAACTAGGGCGAATTTATTGTCAGGGCACTCAGTCCTGTGCGGCTACGGGCAACCTGCAATCAGCGATCACTGCTTATGGCGAAGCCGTCAATTTGTTGCGATCGCTCCGCACCGATCTAGTAGCAATTAATCCAGATGTCCAGTTTTCGTTTCAGCAGCAAGTAGAACCTGTGTATCGGCAGTTTGTCGAACTATTGTTGCAAGCGACTCCTAGCGCACCCAGTCAGCAAAACCTCAAACAGGCGCGAGACGTGATTGAATCGCTGCAATTGGCAGAGCTTGACAACTTCTTTCGATCGGCGTGTCTGACTGTTCGCCCCGTCCAGATTGACCAGATTAATCCCCAATCGGCGGTCATCTATCCAATTATTCTGCCCAACCGTTTAGCCGTGATTTTGGCACTGCCCAACCAACCCTTGCGCTATGCCGAAACGACATTACCTGCCCTGGAAACCGATCGCATTCTAGACCAGATGCGGCAATCCCTGATTCCCACTTCATTTGTAGAAGAACGCTTACCCATTGCCCAACAGGTGTATAACTTGCTGTTACGCCCGATCGCCACCCCGATCGCTGCTAGTGGTGTAACCACACTGGTTTTTGTGCCCGATGGCGGATTGCGAAATCTACCAATGGCAGCCCTTCACGATGGTCAACACTATTTAATCGAGCAGTACAGCATTGCCCTGGCCCCTGGTTTACAACTTTTGCCCCCACAACCCCTAGAACGCCAACAAATGACAGGCCTAATCGGAGGCTTGAGCGAAGCCCGTCAAGGGTTTGCTGCGTTGCCCAATGTAAACTATGAAGTCGATCGCATTCAAGCCGCTCTCTCAACTCAGGTATTGCTCAATCAGCAATTTACGAACACAAGTTTTCAGAATCAAATTGATGCCAATCCGTTTTCGATCGTGCATCTCGCCACCCACGGACAATTTAGTTCTAATGCCGAACAAACATTTCTCCTGACCTGGGATGGTCGCATTAATGCCACCCAACTCGATCAACTGTTGCGATCGCGCAATAGTCAACTCAGCCCCATTGAATTGCTAGTATTGAGTGCCTGCCAGACCGCAGAGGGTGATCGTCGTGCAGCATTGGGGATGGCTGGGATAGCAGTACGATCGGGCGCACGTAGCACTCTGGCAACCTTGTGGGCAGTCAGCGATCGTTCCACTGCGGCGCTAATGGTCGAATTTTATCAACAATTGAACAAACCCAACGTCACCAAAGCCGAAGCCTTACGACAGGCGCAGATTTCCCTTCTACAAAAACGGCGATCGGCGCATCCCTATTATTGGGCCCCGTTTATTCTGTTAGGAAATTGGTTGTAATATTCAATTATGGAAGTCATGGAAAATCCCCTGTAGGGGTAGCGCCCTCTTACCCTGAAGCTTTGGGCAACCAGAGGAGGATTGCCCCTACATCCAATCATTCAACAATACATAAACAGTTACATAAATCACTACTAAACCTATGCCACCATCAAACCATCCGGATGTTCAATGTGCCCGTCTACGATCGCTCCAGGTTACATGTATGGCTAGTCTAATTGGGTTCGGGTTAGCTGGCACTATTATCGCTCCGACATTCGCTCTAGAACGTCAACACCAAACCAGTCAGTTACCCCCGCCGCCGCCTAACCCTGGTAGCACCGCACCGGGTGGCCGCCGAGACGATAGTGCTTGCCCCCAAGATACCCAAAAGCCTAACCCAGTTTTAACGGCACTCAGCCCCACCAATAGCGTAGGCTTAACTGTCGCAAAGCAACCAACCATTCTGGTCTATGTACCGCAGACTAAAGCGCAGTCAGCAGAATTTAATCTCAGCAATCCTGCTGGGGGCAAGGTATATCGCACAACACTGGCATTAACCAACACCCCTACGATTGTTCAGATTAGCCTCCCAGCCGATGTGCCGCCGATCGCAGTTGGCAAAGATTATTTGTGGTCATTTGCGGTGATCTGCAATCCCCAAAACCGCTTCCACGATCGCTTCGTCACAGGTGAAATTCGGCGTATCGAACCTTCCCCTGCGCTGATGCAGCAGATTCAGCAGGCGACCCCTCAAGAACGGCTGACACTCTACAGACAATATCGCAGTGCCAACCTCTGGTACGATGCTCTGATAACCCTATTTGAGCTACGCAACAGTCAACCCAATGATGCTAAATTAGACGCAGTTTGGCGAGAACTTTTACAATCGGCTGGAGTCAGCGAGATCACTCCTCAACTGATACAAAAAATACCGCCCACTGCCAAGTAATCGATCGCCCCGCACCCCCTGATACTTAATCAGAATGCCCTATGTGGACAACCCTCAAGCAACGCATTTGGCAATGGCGTGGAGTCTGGATTATCGCTCCCACCGTCACTGCTCTGCTGATTGCGCTACGGTTGCTAGGAGCATTGCAGCTACTGGAGTTACTCGCACTAGATCAACTCTTTCGCCTACGTCAGATAGAATCGGCGGATCCCCGAATTGTCATGGTCACGATCGACGAAGCCGATATCAAACAACTAGGGCAATGGCCGATGTCCGATCGCACATTAGCGCGTTTGCTCACACTTATCAAACAGCAGCAGCCTCAAGTGATCGGGCTAGATCTCTTTCGCAATTTGCCTGTTGAACCTGGTCATGCAGAATTAGTTCAAGTGTTTGCCTCAACGCCTCATCTCATTGGTATCAAACAAGTCGTCGGTGGTGCAGACCAGGATGCAGTAGAAGCCGCGCCTCTGTTAAACCAGAAGGGACAAGTCAGTGCTAGTGATTTTGTAGTAGACAGTGACGGCAGAATTCGGCGTGATTTATTGTATTTAACTAGTAAAGATCAACAAACAATTCTCAGCCTGGGGACAAAACTTGCCTTTGATTATTTAGAAGCAGCAGGCATCACTCCTCAAACCTTGAGCGATCGCCAATTTCGGCTAGGAAAAGCAGTATTCACTCCCCTACAATCGCAGGATGGCGGCTACAGCAATGTCGATGCGGGCGGCTATCAAATTTTGTCAAACTTTCGCAACCTGCCCCAAGGCTTTCGCAGCATTTCAATCACAGATGTTCTACAAAATCGTATTCCACCAGATTTACTACGCGATCGCATTGTCTTGATTGGCCTCACCGCCGAAAGCCTCACCGATCGCTTCTATACCTCCTACACGACCAGTCCAGATACTGCCCCCTCTGGTGTTGAAGTTCATGCCCATGTCGCCAGCCAACTGTTGAGCGTGGTGCTAGAGGGTCAGCCGCTCATTCAAGTCTGGTCTGAACCGATTGAATGGCTCTGGATTTTGTTCTGGGCAACTATGGGCGCGACTCTGGGTTGGCGCTTACGATCGCCCCAGCAGACTGCGATCGCTAGTTTAGGGCTGAGTATTGGGCTATGTTCGATAGTCTACTGCGCCTTTCTAGTAGGTTGGTGGTTGATTATAATTCCGCCACTCTTTGCCCTGATCATATCTGCCATTCTGAGCAGTGGCTATCTAGTCTGGGGCAACCTCAAACTTTCTCATCAACAATTAGCTGAACATGCTCAAACGCTAGAACAAAAAGTGAAAGCCCGCACCCTCCAACTAGAACAGGAAATTGAGGAGCGCCAGCACATTGAAATCGCATTGCGGCAGAGTGAAGCTAAGTTCAGACGGTTAGCTGAGTCAGATATTATTGGAGTCATTGTCACTGCCCTGGACGGCCCTATTCTCGAAGCTAACCAGGCCTTTCTCAAAATGGTGGGGTATACCCAAGAAGACTTAGCAGCCGGGCGAGTAAATTGGGTGAGCATCACACCTCCCGAACATCTAGCCGTCAGTCAACGAGCCATCCAGGAACTCAGGACTCAGGGCGTTTGTATGCCCTACGAAAAAGAATATCAACGCCCAGATGGTAGTCGCATCCCCGTGCTAATTGGCCATGCTGTCTTAGCTGAAAATCAAAATCAAGTGATTGGATTTGTACTAGATCTGAGCGATCGTAAACAAGCCGAAGCTGCATCTATTCTAGAAGAACGCAATCGAATGGCACGGGAAATTCATGATACTCTGGCGCAAGCTTTCACTAGCATCATTGTGTACTTAGATGCGGCCGCCCAACGCCTGATCCTTGATCCAGATGCGGCGCAAGCCTACATCAAGACCGGACGTACTCTGGCTCGATCGGGGCTGACGGATGCGCGACGATCGGTGGATGCCCTCCGACCTCAACTGTTAGAAGAAGGCGACCTCCCAAGTGCCCTCAAATGTTATGCGACTCAACTGTTTACCCATACCGAGACCGCGATCGTCTGCGATGTGGTGGGTCAGCCCTATTCATTGCCCCAGGAGGTCGAAATTAACTTACTCCGCATTGGGCAAGAAGCACTCACAAATGCCTTCAAATATGCCAATACCAGTACGATTCATGTCGAGTTAGTGTATGCCAAACCACAATGCGTTCTCCGTATCAGAGATCAGGGTCAAGGGTTCGCTGTGGGAAGTCTCGCCGTGGGTCAAGGGTTTGGGCTGCTGAGTATGACTGAACGAGCAGAACGCATTGGCGCTAAATTCATGATCCAAAGTCATCCCGGACAGGGCACAGAAGTCGTTGTTAAAGTTGCTGTATGACCTCCTCCACTACTGATTCACTGCCCCCAATTCGGGTTCTGATTGTCGATGACCACCCCTTCATGCGGCAAGGATTAGCTGCGGTGTTGGACTATAAACCTGACATGCGAGTAGTGGGGCAAGCCTGCAATGGGCGAGAGGCAGTAACCTTATTTCGTCAACATCAGCCCGATGTAACTTTGATGGATTTGCGAATGCCAGAAATGGGCGGCGTAGAAGCGATCGCTGCGATCGTTGCAGAATTTGCCAATGCTCACTTAATTGTACTGACGACCTATGATGGTGATGAAGATATCTACCGGGGTCTGCGCGCGGGTGCTAAAGGCTATGTCCTCAAGGATGCAGAACCAGAAGAGTTATTAGCTGCGATTCGTGCCGTTCACGCTGGACAACAGTACATTCCCCCTGCTGTAGGCGCAAAGCTAGCAGAACGCATGGGTAGCCCAGAATTGAGCGATCGCGAACTAGAAGTGCTGAACCAGATGGCAATGGGCAAGAGCAATTTAGAAATTAGCGTCACGTTGTCGATCGCAGAAGGCACAGTTAAATTTCACGTCAAAAATATCTTGGGTAAGTTGGGTGTTAGCGATCGCACCCAAGCGATGATTGTAGCCCTCAAGCGAGGTATTATCGCGCTCTAGGTTTGAGCATATCATCAGTCTCCTATCCTTTGGGATAGGTTCATTCCTGCTCTAAAGCAGTGGCGATCGCTCCTCGTTTGAGTAGGTCAAAAACGACTCCTAGGGGATGCGACAGCGACCACCTGACTCACCTATTCTTAAAGCTATCGACAGTTACAAGAGTCATGGATCAGACCGACGGGAATCAACTAACCGTACCCATTTCAAATCGTGACCATATTCAAGGCGTGCTAGCCGCTCCGATCGCAATTGTCAGCTATGGTGACTATCAATGTCTCTATTGTGGTGAGGTACATAAGATGATTCAACACTTGCAGCAACAGTTTGGTAATCAACTTTGTTTTGTGTTTCGGCATTTTCCTCGAACGCAATTTCACCCTCAAGCATACAAAGCTGCCGAAATTGCTGAAGCTGCTGCCGCACAGGGAAAGTTTTGGTTGATGCACGATCGCCTGTTTGCCCAACAACAGCGATTAGAGAATGGCTATCTTTTAGAGTATGCTAACGAGCTTAGTTTAGACATTAGCCGATTGCTTCAGGATCTATGGCACCACAGCTATGTGAACCGTATTGCTGATGATATCCAAAGTGGCACCCAGAGCGGAGTAACCACAACGCCCGCGCTATTCATCAACAATGTTCGCTATCGCAACGCCTGGAATCTTGAGCAGCTAAGGTTAGCGATCGTGCAGGCGATGCCCAAGTAAACAGCATACTTGCACTGAGCAGCACTTGAGTAAAATATTCCAGTTTTGATTCTCAACGGAGGCAGTTTTATCATGCCAACATTACTTGATAGTAGGCAAACCCACCAGCACAATCATACCTCTCATACCTCTCACCGCAAACGCGAACGCGGTGTCATTCTCACCAGCCAGGGATGGCACAAGTTGCAGCAGGCGCAACAACAAGCAGCTAACGATCGCAACTTTGGTCTTCGCTTGACTCGTGAATATATGAGCGAACTGAGTGGTTTATCGCTGACCACGATCGCTCGCATTCTCAAACGCCAAGAAGCCGTCGATCGACAATCTTTGGCACAATTCCTAACAGCTTTTGGAGTTGAGCTATCGGCAGGAGATTGTTCTCCACCAAGACTCTTTCAGGAATCCGGCCATAATGAGCCATACCATTATAGACGCGAAGCAGAGTTAGCCCAATTACGGCAGTGGGTGGTAGCTGAGCAGCGCCAAACAGCGGTTGGGCTGCATGGTATTGGTAAAAGTTTTATGGCAGTGAGGCTGGCATTGCAAATTCAAATCGAGTTTGAGATTGTAGTTTGGCGATCGCTCCAAAATGCCTCCTCACTAGATGAGTTGATAGAGAGTATCTTGTCTTTTCTACTGGGACTTCGCGATAGATAAGCCTAACTGTTTTAGTCTCCACTTAGTAGAGGAACCTGATTATGGATTCTTTAATCATCCGACAGACTCAAGCTCAGCCTGCACCCTTACATACAACACCGCCTGTTGCCAGGCGAAAAATATTAGTAGGGCAATGGATTAAGGTTGATGGTAAGTTGACCTGTCGATGGATTGTAGCTGAAAGGTGATGAAGTATCTTGCTGTAAATTTCTGGTTGGTTGTAGGGGACAGTGCCCAGTGCCTACCCTAAATCGTCGGGCAACCATGGAGAGATTTCCCGACGATCGTCTCCACGGATCAACGAAAATTTACAGGTTGAAAAATACTATGAACTGATTAGCTCAAACAATATGAGCTATCTCAAGGACAAGTTTGCCTTACTCGGTCAAAGTATGTATAAAGCTCAATCTAGAGTGTTTCGCCAACACCACCAAAGCTCAGGCTATCTTGCCTTCTGTGCGGTGCGACAGTAACTTTATTGGGAGTATCGAATCATGAGAGTGTTTATTCGATCGATGGTCAGCATTCTCGTTTTTGTGACCGATGTTTTGTACCAGAATCGTCCCTATCAACGGTTTTATGTTCTAGAAACTATTGCCCGTGTTCCCTATTTCGCCTATCTATCTGTGCTTCATCTCTATGAAACCCTGGGGATTTGGCGAAAAGCAGACTGGCTGAAAGTTCATTTTTCAGAAACCTGGAACGAATTACATCATCTGCTGATTATGGAATCGTTGGGCGGCGATCGCTACTGGGTCGATCGATTCTTGGCACAACATTTAGCAATGGTCTACTACTGGATTGTTGTTCCGCTTTACATGCTGTTGCCCAGGTCGGCATATTACATCATGGAGTTGATTGAGCAACATGCCTATGACACCTACGATCGCTATCTAAAAGACTATGAAGTAGCCCTGAAAGCAATGCCTGCGCCTCAAGTTGCAATCAACTACTATCAAGAGGGTGATCTCTATATGTTTGAAGAAATGCAGATCACTCAGACTAAGTTCCGTCATCCCAAAGTAGATAATCTCTATGATGTGTTTACCAACATTCGCGACGATGAGAATGAACATGTCAAGACGATGATTTTTTGCCAGCAACTAGACGCACAGCAAACCTTCAAGAGTCCCCATACTGCGATCGCGGTAACAGAAGTAAAAGCAGAAAATCTGCCTGCCTTTGCAACTAAAATGACTGAGCTTTAGAACACTCATCACAAAATAAGGAGACACGTACAATGACGAATGCAACATTGACTTCTACCCCAACGCCCGTCACTGAACTGACCCTGATTCCCAACAATTCACTGATTACTCCTACCCCCGAAGAAGGACGAAAGCTGGCAGTTATGATGGCGCGACTCATTGTTAAATTAACTCAGCCTGATGAAGAAAAACGCCAACACATCCGTGAAGCTTATGGAGACGATGCCATGATGCTGATTGCTGTTGGGCAAGTTGTTGCCACAGAATTCGCCACCATTGCCGCAGCAAATAACTACTGGCAGAAATCGTAACGCTTAGTTAGATTCAGTCTTCCGTCATCCCTGCTGAAATCGCATCTAACGCCTCTGCATCCAAAATCGTAATATATCCCCCCCGCTTGTACTCGATCGTTGGTTTCAACCGCCCAATCAACCGGACACACTCCTCATAGGAAATGCCAATCGTCCGAGCAATATGATAGTGAGACAGCGTAACATTGAGGCGATTTCCAGCAGGGCTAGGTTCGGTTCCATACTGAGCAGCCGTTGACTGAATCATTTGAGCTAATCGCACGATCGCACGTTCTGAAACAAGTCCATGTATAGTCTGATGGAGTTGATTTAACCGTTGCGTTAGTGTAACCAACATGCGAACTGCAACTTCAGGATTTCGTTGAAAGACAATCAATAGCGCTGATTTTTCAACTAGTAGAATTTCGCAATCAGTTTCTGCCACGATCGTCGCTGGAGACAACCCATCACCAAATAGAGCAGGGGCAGCAAATATCTCTCCAGCCAGCAAGATTCTGAGCAGGGTTTCTCGCCCGTTGGGAGCCGTCTTCTTAACTTGAAGCTTCCCAGCCAGCAGGATATGTAGTTTCAGGGGTAAGCGATCGCCTTCATGCAGCACGATTTCATCCCGTAAATAATGATGTACTTGCGATTGATGTTGTAAGGTCTGTAATTCTTCCAAGGCTATCTGCTCAAAAATCGCAGCTTTTGTTAAATGCTCGATCATAGCTATCATCGTTGACCACCCTAGATGCTCTAATTTTGCTGAACTTGAGCTACCTCAGAGACGCACTCTCAAACTTGAATTAACTTGATAGTAACGCAAGACAGAAACAATTCCAGCATTCCAAAATGCTATTGAGAGAGGAGGACAGCATGAAGTCAAAACTGGAAACCCTGGCCAAATTCTACCTGGAAGGTCATCCTGCTGAGATCTCGCCCGAAACTCAAGCTGAATTATGCGACTGGCTCATGGAAGAATTTCGGCAATTGCCTCTAAATCTTTTGTTTTCGGACTATCCGCGCTATCACTCACCCAAAGAAGTGTTTGCTGACATCGAACAAAATCAACTTTGGGTCAGCACAGAGGCTTACGATACTTCAATTTACACCAATCCATTTTATGGGGCAGTTCTTGCGGCTGTTCATGACTATGATCATTACCGTTCTAAAAGTGATTGGAGCTTTGAGGGAGAAATCATTGCTTACCGTGCAATTGCAAACCGCGCTCCCAGTCTAGAAATTCAAAAGATTCTCTATTCTCAGATTGTCCTCAGAGCCGCCGCTCATCTCTATTTAGGACATCTACCCGAACCCAAAATCGTCTTTCCCTAACGTTGATCTAAACATTAATCCGACCTATGTATTCCTGTCCATGCTGCCATAGTCAATTACTTCGCCACATTCGACATCAGCAAGTCTACTTCTTTTGTTCACACTGTTGGGCTGAAATGCCAGTTTTAAGCACATTCCAACAAACCAAGAATCACCACTAAATTGGAGATCAAGCAATGACATCCGAACTACGTATATCAATCGTCGCCAACCTTTTGGAAAAAGTTAACTATGATAAGCCTGGTGTTTCTCGTCAGGTTATCGCCAAAGATGAACAGGTCACACACGCGCTGATTTGCATCACTGCTGGAACATCCCTACCTGAACATTCAGCCCCTCGATCGGTCTGCCTCACAGTGTTAGAAGGGCGAGGAACGCTGATGTTGATGGAACAAGAGATTGATTTAGAACCCGGTGTGTTTATAAAAATGTTGCCGGATGAGCCGCATTCTCTCTATGCGATCGAGAACTTAGCAATGCTCCACACCTAATGCTTCAGCAATGAAATGGAGAACCGTCATGATCAACCAGATAAATCAGGGTGCTTTGTATGATTTCATTATTGTGGGTGCAGGGGCAGCAGGTTGTGTACTTGCCGATCGCCTCAGTGCCAATCCCCAAAATCGAGTCTTATTGCTAGAAGCAGGCTCACCAGATCACAAGCCTGAAATTCACATTCCCGCCGCTTTTAGTCAACTCTTCAAGACCGAATATGACTGGAACTATAGTGCGATTCCACAAGCAGAATTGCAAGGGCGCAAAAGCTATTGGGCAAAAGGTCGAACCTTGGGTGGTTCTACATCTATTAACGCCATGATGTATTTGCGTGGTGTTCCGGCTGATTATAACCACTGGGAACAGTTAGGAAACACTGGTTGGGGTTGGAAGGATGTTCTACCTTACTTTCGTCGCTCAGAATGCAACAGTCGGGGTAGTAGCGAACTACACGGCGATCGTGGCTCTCTGTATGTTGAAGATCTGCGTGATCCCAATCCTCTGAGCCGTGTTTTTATTGAGTCAGCACAAGCGATCGGTTTTCCCTATAATCCTGATCTCAACGGTTCACTGCTAGAAGGCGTAGGCTGGGTACAAGTTACTCAACATCAAGGTCGTCGCTGGAGTACGGCGGATGCCTTCTTGCGCCCAGCAATGCATCGCTCTAACCTGCATGTTCTTACTGATGCACAATCTACTCGCATATTAATGCAGGACAATCGAGCAAGTGGCATTGAATATCGACGTGAAGGGACACTGCAAATAGCCACTGCGACTCGTGAAGTAATCCTTTCGGGTGGAACCGTTGGATCGACTCAACTACTACTATTGTCTGGGATTGGCCCCGCGCAGCACTTGCGGGAGCTTGAGATTGAAGTGGTCGTTGATCTGCCAGGAGTGGGACAAAACTTACAAGATCATGTTGCCACCGCAGTTGTGATGGAAAGCACAAAGCCGCTATCTATGCTCAATGCAAATACACCGATCGAGCAAATGCGGTATCTATTATTCCAACGTGGAATGTTAACATCCAGCGTTCTAGAAGCGGCTGCCTTTCTCCGTACCACACCGGATCTGATTGCTCCAGACTTAGAGCTACAGTTTGCCCCAGTTGTGTTTTATGACTATGGGTTAGTTCCAGCAAAGCAGCATGGCATGACGATCGGGCCGACTCTCATTGCCCCCCGCAGTGTTGGATCAATGCGCCTGCGATCGCCTGATCCGATGGATCATCCAATTATTGATCCGCAATATCTATCTGACCCAGAAGGGCACGATCTTCAGGTCTTGATTGCAGGGATTCGCAAGGCTCAAGCAATCTTTGCGGCTGAACCCATGATTGATGTGATCGGTGCGCCGATTATGCCTGATCGACTGTTACAGAGCGATCGTGACCTTGAAGACTACATTCGATCGGGTGCAGATGGCTGGTGGCATCCCGTCGGAACCTGTCGGATGGGGACTGATCCATTAGCAGTGGTCGATCCAACATTACAGGTTCATGGAGTGGATGGACTAGGGGTTGTGGATGCCTCGGTGATGCCGACCATACCGCGTTGTCACACAATGGCTCCGACCATCATGATCGCAGAGAAAGCGGCTGACCTGATTCTCGAACAAACTTCTCACACAGAAGAGTTAGCAACTCTTTATGCATAAGTTTTTCTCAGCCGTGTGAACCATTTGATCAACCCTATCTTTTGAAAAAGGAGACTACTAACCATGACTGATACTTCTGAATCTGCAAAAACTGCTGAAACCCTTTCTGCACCGCTTGATATTTGCATCGAAATCGCTCCAAATTTGTCTGAGGAAGCACAGAAGATTGCGATCGCGGAGAATCCAGATAATGCTGTAGTTGTGCAATCTGGGCCGGCTTCAAAAACCAGACTTGCACTACAAACTGCTAAAAAGTGGAAACCAGGTCGAACGCTTCGAGTTCGGTTTCTAGATGGTGAGCCGATTGTTCATCAAAAAGTTGCTGAGATCGCTCGCCAATGGAGTCAATATGCCAACATCCGATTCTCTTTTGGTAATCATCCACAAGCTGAAATTCGTATCTCGTTCAAGCAAGAAGGCACCTGGTCTGCCCTTGGAACTGATGCTCTGCTAGTTCCTAAAGACCAACCCACCATGAACTATGAACTGTTGAAGTCCAATACGCCTGAGGCACGGTATTCAAGGGATGTACTTCATGAGTTTGGCCATGCGCTTGGCTGCATTCACGAACACGTACACCCAGAAGCAGGAATTTCTTGGAACAAAGAGGCAGTCTACCGCTATTACATGGCTCCACCCAACAGTCGGACAAAAGAGGAAATTGATCGCAATCTTTTCAAAAAATATAGCCGAACTATCACCCAATTTTCTCGATTTGATCCGAAGTCCATCATGATCTACCCAATTCCCAAAAAACTGACTACCAATGGCTATGAAGTTGGCTGGAATGGCCAGCTTTCGGCGACAGACAAAGCCTTTATTGCGAAAGCGTATCCAAGATAACTCGCCAATCCTGATTGACTGGCAAATCTTTTCAGGTAGGTTGGGTTGAACCTGGTGAAACCCAACGTTAGCAACGGTAGAAAGGCTGCTGTTGGGTTTCGCGTTGCTCAACACCAACCTACGAAGAATCGAGGGTTTCAGGAGTTTTGTCAGTCAACCAGCTCGCCAATCTTAGACTTACCAATCAATCACCACTAAAGGAGTTAAATCATGACTACACAACACCCAGTCTACGAAATCCTCGCGAAAGAAATTGCCTACATCTTGGGCAATCCTGAGTTTGATAAACCCATTAACGAATTTCTCAACACGACAGGCTACAAGCTTGACCAATCTCTCAACGATCCTAATACTGGATTTCAAGCCTTTGGACTCACTTCGACAATTCCCAATAAACCACCTGTATTCGTCATTCGAGGAACCAGTGAAGCTATCGATGACATTGCAAACAAAGATCCTCAAGGAATTGGATCTAACCAGTTTGCTGCAAATCGAGAAGCGATCGCAACCTGGCTAATCAAAAGTGACCCTAGACCCGACATCATCGGCCATAGCTTAGGGGGCGCGATCGCTCAGATTATTGCAGCAGAGCTAATTGATTTAGTTGGGGAAGTTGTGACATTCAGTTCTCCTGGAACTAGCTGCGCGATCGCTGACCAGTTTCTGCAAAAGGGTGGTGCAAACAAAACAGTCACGCACTACATTGTGGATGGCGATATTGTCAGTTTGGCGGGAGAAGCCTTCATTGCGGGAACAGCGATGCTGCAATCCTTTACCAATCCTGCTATCAATCCACTCTACAATCTGGACAAGCATCAGAAAATTGGACGATTGTTGAGCGCTCCGCCCCCTGATTTTACCCAGACCAAACTTTCAGTCAAAGCTTTAAACCACCCCGCATTTACCTATGTCAATGCAGATTACCTGGAGTTTTTAGCAGCCTATCGGGCGATCGTTCCCAATGTCACACACTGGCTCACGTCCCGACAAAAGGTTGAAACCTTGAGACGATCTGGCTTCTCTTTCCAAACATTCATTGTTAATGTATTTGATCGGCTTGCTCCAGAAAAAGATAATTGGCTAATAGGCGATAGCCAAGACAATACTGCTGACAGTGCAGGAGGAAACGATGTCCTGATTGGCAAAGGTGGCCACGATCAACTCAAGGGTGGACACGGAAAAGATACTTTGATCGGCGTTGATCCAGACAGCGATCGTCCAGGACTTCAAGAGATAGATACTCTGACAGGTGGCGCTTCTACTGATATTTTTGTGCTTGGCAACAAGAAGCATGTGTTTTACAGATGTTGAGCGACAATCCCATCACTCGTAAAATCGCACTCACCGTCCGCTTCCCTGGCGCTAAAGTCGCTCCCACCACCATCACCATCACCGAATTCCAACCCCGCTGGGAAAATAACGCCGCAAACGCTAGCATGAAGGCAAGTAATTCTTTCGGTAGCAAGTTCATCAGAAACATTCCAAATTTTTCTATTTCTGATCTTGCTACCATTTCCTCTTCATTGAAATGGATAAAGTCGAGCTTAGGCTCACTCTGTTCTTTTTGGCTTCATGCAACAAAGCCCTTTAGGTGTAGAAAGTTGCTCCACGAACTTGAGCCGACTTGCAAGAACAACTCGATCGTCTATTCTTCTCGTCGGTAGAGGTTCGTTAAGCTCTGCTCCCTCGCATCAGCAATAGACCGATCGCAACGATCGCGCCCAGACTGCCCAACCCAAACGCTGCCCAAACTCCAATCGATTGCCAGAGCCAGCCAGCCAACACACTTGCAATCAGAGTTGCCACACCCGTCACCAAACTTAGCCACCCAAACGCCGTGCCGCGTAACTCAGACGGGACGTGATTAGAGATCATCGCCAGCAAAACTCCCTGCGTCATTCCCTGATAGAGTCCATATAACAAGAGCAATAGCCAAACTTGCCAGGGATTCTGAGCGATCGCCAACCCACTATAAGTCACGGCAAATATCCCCAATCCACCTGACAAAATGCCGCGCCGACTCAGCCGATCGGACAGCCAACCTGCCGGATATGCACTCACTGCCGAGGCGATATGAATGACCGTCAGCACGATCGGCACGGCTGCTAATGAAATCCCCACACTCTCAGCTTTGAGCAATAAAAATGCATCGCTAGAGTTGCCCAGGTTAAAGCAAAACGCCACGCCCACCAGGTTCCAGTAGCCTGCCCCAAGTTGCTTAAGTTGTTGCCACTGTAGGCGTTTTGATGACTCTGTTTTTTGTGGTGTCATCGTTTTTTGCGGTGCGCCAATCCCTACTATCAGCAACCCCACTGCTAGAGCCGCCGGAATCATGGCCGCTCAGAAGACTAGCCGCGTGTTTTGGGCAGACAGCGCCAGTAGTGCAGCAGCAGCAAGAGGCCCCAGCAGTGCCCCGATCGTATCCAGCGTATAGCGTAACCCGTAGGCGGCTCCTCGTTGGCTTGCAGGAGTCACATCTGCAACCAATGCATTGCGCGGGGCAACTCGAATCCCCTTCCCTACTCGATCGCCCATCAGTGCCGCTAAGATCCAGGCTGGATTGGCAGCGATCGCATAGAGTGGCATCATCAAAGCCGAAAAGCCATAGCCTGCGACTGCCAACCATTTACGCTGCTTGCTTCCCCGATCGCTGATCTGTCCCGATCCCACTTTCAACACGGCTGCCGTCAACTCAGCAATGCCCTCAATCAGCCCGATCGTTACTAAATTTGCGCCAAGGGTAGAAGCCAAAAACAACGGCAAGACAGACTGGATCATCTTAGAACCAATGTCCATCAAAAAGCTAACCCAGCCCAGCACCCAGACTTGTTGGGGTAGCGGCGGCAAACTTGCAGGTTTTACAGTGGTCATGCGATCGCTGATTCAACCTCGCTATTATGCAGTAGTGAGTAGTTTCTGTATAGAACCTTTTGATACTAGAAGAAAGGCATTGCTAAATCACCGGATGAATTGCTCCCAATGTAACAGGAAGCTAAACGTTCAAAGTCCCCCAATTTTGGGGGATTTAGGGGGCGAAAAAGTTGACACTTTCCACAGATTCATCCCTTCGATCGCAACGCCGAAAAAAGCTGTGCAATTTTTGCATGAGTTAGCCAGGATGAACCTTGTGGAATGTAACCATCACTGTAACTATCACTCAGATTGCACTTCGATCGAATTACCCTCATAATAAAAGCTACCAGGCATTGCTACACATCTCCCCTTCACTGCAACTATGGAATGGCTTCAAGCCCCTTTAGAATTCGCAAAAGAGTTTGTGAAGTACATCCTCACTGCCTTTGTGATCTATGGCGTGTTTATGACGATCGAACAGATTCGCCCTGCCGAGCGCCATCAGCCCCTGCGTCACATCTGGTTTAACCTGCGGTGGTATGTGTTGTATAGTGCAATTTCTCTCAGTCTGGGAGCGATCTGGCTCTACTTTTGCCTACTTTGCGTGCTGATTTTGAACTGTTGGAAACCTATGTCTATCAGCCTGATTCACCCTTTGATTGCCCGATCGCTGCGTTTGGCGGTCGCGATGATCCCAAAGTTGATCCGACCCATCTAGAAGCCTGGAACTTGCATACGACTGCATCCTTCTCGCTGCAATTGTTACCAGGCGATCACTTCTTTCTACAGTCAGAGCGATCGCGACTCTTGCAGCAGATTATCCAACAGCTTCACCCAAATCTTTGATTAGCCCTCATCAGCTTTTATTTAACTGCCGAGAAAGGAGCGTGTCAATAGAGAACAAGCCGCCGCCGTTGACCAGAAGAAACCCAAAGGACACCGCGTAGAGAGAAGCCATTTCTAGCGGCTTAATGTGTAAGCCCTCGCCTTTAATGTGAAAATAAATGGCAACTAGCATCGTGAACAGCAATGCGAATGCATCCAACCGAGTTAACAATCCTAGAGCTAGTAAAATTGAACTAACAATTTCGACATAGGCAGCACAATACGTGAAAAAGACTGGGTAGGGCAAGCCCAGAAACTTCACTACACCTGTGGCAAATCCCTGTACATCTGCTAATTTATCTAGCCCATTGTGAATCATCAACAGCCCAACGACCACTCGAAGTAATACCCAAGCAAGCTGAAAGCTGCGATTCTCGCTTGAATTGGACTGAAAAACGGTGGCTAGAAAGGAGGGTTTAGCTTGCGTAACTGTCATAGTTAAGAATGATCCCAGTCTGGTTTAATAGATTTACGACGGTTGAGAAAGCGATCGATCGCCATCGCTGCAACACACCCCTCGCCAGCCGCGACAACTGCCTGCTTAAACGGGGTATTCCGAATATCGCCGATCGCCCAAACGCCCTCTACAGTTGTCTCCATCATCTCATTGACCTTCACACCGCCATCTGCATTACACTCTACTTGACCGTCAATAAAATCGGTGATGGGTTTAGAGCCGCTTTGATAAACAAAAACTCCTTCCACTGAAAGAGAGAGCGGTTCTGGCTGTCCTTTGGGTTTGACCTGCACACCCGTCACTCCTGCTTCATTGCCTTCAATGGACGTGAGGCGAGTTTGGCTCCAATGTTTCACATTAGACGTAGTTAATAAATCCTTAACCAATTCATCATCAGGTTGCGGGTCTTTCACCGTCACCCAATGCACCGTCGAGGCGAACTTAGTCAAAACTTGAGCTTCTTCGATCGCCTCATGATTGATTCCGACCACAGCAACTTCACGCGCCTTATAGAATGCAGCATCGCAAGTCGCACAATAGCTCACTCCACGACCCAAAAATTCCGCTTCTCCTGGAAATGAGGCAACACGACCCATTGCGCCCGTTGCTAACACCAAGGTTCGCCCAATAAATGTACCTTCAGGCGTATAGACTTTTTTCAACGAGTCGCTAACATCAATGCCAAACACCTGGGCACGCTGGTAGGACGTTCCGAAAGAAATGGCTTGATCGCGCATCACATCCAGCAGTTCATGGCCGCTGACATCTCCCGCAACGCCAGGATAATTGGCAATTTTGTGAGTGATCGCTAATGCACCAACCGCAGGATTTTTATCTAAAATAATGGTTTTCAGTCCGGCACGGGATGTGTACAGGGCGCAAGTACAGCCTGCTGGGCCCCCTCCAACGATGACGACATCAAACTCGTATATATTCAAAATATTAAGCCCCAAAGCGCGTTGAATAGCTACCCAAAATAGCATACATTCACTATACCTCTACAACGAGCAGCGTTAGTAAATTACTCTAGAAGATTGCATTGGAATAGTGCATAGGAAGGATTCCAGCATACTCAATGATCCCTGCCAATCGGCATAAGCCTGATGACTGGATGAGCAGCAGACTGTGTTGATAAAAATGGCACAGCAAAATCCAGCAATCTCAACATCCAGAAATTGAGCTTCTTCGAGCAACCACTGAAAGCTGACGCTTTGCTTCACTCTATGGTCACGTAAAAATTGTTCAAAGTGAAAAAACAGTGAGAAGTAGTTAATGGCATCGCGGACACAGATTTGACAATTCCATGCAAACTCAAGATAGCCACTATATCGGTAGCCGTCCTCTTCTTTGACCTGACTGCTAAAGCACCCTGTCGTAAAAAATTGGGTGTGTCCAAAATTTAGCGCACAAACCAAAGATTTTAGCGCTTGATCTGAAGCAAGTTCTGGAATGATATCGACTAATTCTGGATGGGCGATCAGATTTTTGAAGCCATGATTGATCTCTCCATCATTTCGTGTAACTTTACTGCTCGAATAGGGAATTTCTTTGCTGTAGGGACTGATAGATAAGGAATTAGGATAGAGTGGTTGCATCCAAAGCCAGGTGTATTCAAATCTTTTCTTGATGTACTACACAGAAGCCGGAGTTTTCTGGTTGCAGATCATTCTGAGCCGATCGAGATACGGTAAGCTTGCCATAACAAACTCGGTATTTTGCACAAAGTCAATCAGGCAGGCAATCTCATCGACTCCCGCGTCACGAATTTCTTCTACAAAAGGCTGACAGCTTGTAGGCGTACCGATCAGCGATCGTCCTTTCATAAAGCCTTCTACCCCAAACTCTAACAGGCTATCAATGTCGTCTTCCGAGAAATCTTTGAGGCTCACGGTTAGCCCCATGCCTTTTGCGAGTCCTTCGAGTAAGTCGTAATAGGTTTTGAGATAGTTGCAAAACGGTTGGCGAACTTGTGGGTCTATCGGGTGAGTTATGCTGAACCAAACTCTAGATGTCAGTAGATGAGACACCGCCACTCAAAATTGGCGAAGTTTCGGAATCCATAACCCAAACGCTTGATTACTTTGAGCCTATTGTTAATGCCTTTCACCCCTCCACTCGTGGTGTTTGCAAAGTAGCTCACCGTGCATTAGCATAACTCACCCAGTAGACCCAGAGAGGTTTGGTGATTGGGAAAGAAAGTTGACCACAGTGGACTCTATTAATAATCCTAAACTACCCATGCGGTTGATTCGACGAGGTGAATTGGTCTACCAACGCGACGAGCATGAGGAGACTCAAATAAACCTTTTCTAAATCACTAGCTGTAGCTGTTTAGGGCAAGTGATTTGAATTGTCTTTTAGGTTTCAATAAGCTCCTTGAAAAGAGCGATCGCCTGAGTACTACTTTCTGCTGGATCTAAGAATCTGAAGGCAGAAGTTGCCAAGTATTCAAGACTCTGCTCAAAAGCGATCCAGCGGCGCTGGCAAGCCTCAGCAGCAGTTCCCGTTGTATTAGAACCTGCAAAGATATCCAGCACCGTATCTCCTGGCTCTGTTAAGAAGTCGATGAAGAAGGCTGGGAGCTTTTGAGGAAATCTTGCAGGATGCGGAGCAACACCCGCTGCTTTACAGAGCTGAAGGTAGCGAGAATTGCTTTCAGTATTAGGAATTTGCAAAAGGAGGAGAAGTCATCACCAAATCAACCGAATCAGCCTCAAGCTGCTCTAGCAAATCCAGGGAATCTCCAACGTAGGCTGCCCCATGACTTGTGACGTAAAGAGGATTACTCAACATCTACTGTATCTTTACCTGCATGGACAGTACGGATTATAAGTTCTTAGGCTACAGATATCATTCGGATTCAGGAATAACTCTACAAAGGTCAACTCTTTCTAGAGAACCGCACAATTTAATCTTCAAATTTGAACCCATTTCAGTCATTGTCATTTAGCAGAGAATTAGATTGAATTTCAGGTTGCACTAGCAGCACATCTTCATAGATTACGTCGATCGAGATTGTCAAACCCACACTCACTAGCTCAATGTCATCGCCTTCACCATAGGGAATAAATGTCCATGACCCCGATTGACTCCGCCGGAAGACATCCACCGTCTTGGCAGTAGATCCTACAAGAACATACTCTTGCAAACTCTCCAAACGGCGGTAGAGAGCGAATTTTCCACCTCGGTCATAGGCTTCGGTGCTAGGAGATAAGACTGCAACAATCAAACAAGGATGACGTGAAAACTGTTGAGCAGTGCGGTCTTGATCATTACAAGTAACGCTGACATCAGGATAAACAAAAGGGCCATTCTCTGTAATTCCGACCTTTGCATCTGAGTTTCTTACTTTGCAGCGTCCGCGTAGACCCTCGCGGAGGACACTCGCAACATTTAGCGCAATGTCAGCATGGGGGAGCGATCCACCCGTCATCGCAAAGACTTGCCCATCAAAATACTCATAGCGCAGGTCTTGCTGGGCCTCCCACTCAAAATATTCCTGCGGGGTCAAATGAGGAAGTGTACGGGTCGCAAGCATGGGCACTCGGATTGGGGAAGTTGCATCTCTATTGTATAGGGCGCTTAGATTCGATCGATCTAAGTTTTCTCAAAGGAATTCGCGGTGCCTCATTCACTCTTATGATTGCTCTAGGGTTCAATTTGTAAGTCCGAATCAATTTCAATGACTGTGATTTTGGCATTCTCAACGACTGTGTTTCCCATAATCGTATTGTGCAGTGCCTCAAACTTCGATTCATCTTCAGCAATGCGCTCGTAGTGCAGAATGACATGATACTGATGATTGATTGGCTCTCCAGAGCGCGATCGTTCTATCGCATCCCAATCGATGTTTTGCTGTTCTTCCGCTATCTGGCGATAAGCATCGGCTAACTGTTCTAATGCAATTGAGATCGCATGTTCTTTTGTTTGCCCATAGCATTGAATGCTTTCTCTGGAAGAATTGCTAAAAGAGGATGATAACTCGCAGATATAGTGTCCGTTTGACTGAGGGACAAGCGTGATTGAGATTGTTTCGGGGGTGCGATTCAGAACCATCATTCATCTCCTACAACACTCAAAGCTTTTGCAACATTGCCATCAGTTTATATTTGCGGGCGTGAGTTTGCATCAATTGCTGACGGTAGGCTGACCATTCTGCCTGCTGATAGGCAGCTTTCGCCTTTTGCAACCATTCGATCGCGTGGTGGTAAGCATCGGCTTTGCCTCGATTCATAATGTCTTCGGCACGCTGACGGGCATTTTCGATCACCCATTCTGGGCGCTGGGAGATAGCAGCCTCCATAACGCGATGGATCAGGGAGTAGTAGCTAAAGCTTTTGATGGCAGCAATGGCGCGATCGATTAGTCCTTCGTGCAGAAAGATATCTACCTTTGCCTCTTCCAGTCCCCAACCTGTGTGCTTCTCCAGCATTTGCAGCAGGTCTTGACGCAGCGTTGCCCAGTTCTCTCCTGCCAGGTCTTCGATCTTTTGGTAGTCCGCAAAAGAGGGTTGGGCTTTGAAGGCGGTGACTCTGGCGGTGAGCGCGATCGCCGAATTATCCAATCCTTCTGCCAGGTCACTTGTCCAGATGGCGAGTTCATAGAGACGGTTGCCGGGTAGGGTCAACCCCCTTTGGGCAATGGCTAGAGCTTGGGTAACGGCTTCTTGCTGCCGCAGAGTTTGAGCCAGGGCAAAGGCTTCTTCCAGGGTGGCCATCTGGGTTTGGGCGGCGGTCACAGCTTCTTCTACTCGTCCCAATCGGGCCAGCGTGGTGAGGTATTGTTCGATTTGTCCTTCGGCTTGTGCCAGGTAGAGATATTCCTGATAGCGTTCTTGCTGGGTCAGAATGTCTAGCCGGATCGATGCCAGGTCGCCAGCAAAGTCGGGCCGCTCTCTGTCCCAGGCACCCAATTCGGTGATTTCGCCGTTTAGCACTCGCACCAATGGCGGATGGCTCCATCCCTGCTGCAAGGCTTCTAGACTCATCGAGAGGGACTCTCCCCATTGTTGCTGCCAGGTTTGGAGTTGCGATCGCAATTGGGTCTGCTGTTCCGCCGTGAGTTCAGAAATGAGAATGGCTTGAGTCCAGGCGCGCTCGAGCGCTGCGACAATTTCATTGCTGTCTGCTCCATAGTCTTCGACCTCATCCCAGTCGTCTACGCAGCCCTGGGTAATGCCTTCCAGAATTGCCATTGCACTTTCCCCGTCGCCCATTTGAGAAAATTCTTCTGCCTTGTCTACAATGTTCAGCAGGTTGTCGGTTACCGGATCATCGTCATAGCCACTTTCCCAGGCATCGACAGCATCGCGAAACACTTGCTGCACCTGACGACGGAAGGGGGCGGGATCGATGGGGGTGCGACGAGTTGGCTTCGTCTGTGTGGGAGAGGAGGTCGCTGGGGAGGAAGCGGCAGTGATTAAGGTAACCTGGCGATCGAGGTCATCGATCAAGCGCGGATGATCCGCAAGAAGTGTCTGGACGACCTGCCGGGTTTGAGTGAGATCGAGGCGATCGAGGAGTTGCTCCAGAGAAGGACGAACTTCAATGGTTTCTGGTTGGTGGACACACACAAGCAAAACGGCAACGATGTGTTTGCACCAACCCCCAAAGCTATAGGCACAGGTACATTGGGCAGTTGTAATGCCACCTGCGTCAAACTGCATTGTCACTTGATAAGGTCTGGCTTCACTCCCTTCGACTTCTGCTTGTAGCACATGGCCTCGCTGAGTGAAAGCGGACACGGCTCCCGATCGATAGTAGCTTTCACCTCGCTCAAAGGATTGAGGCGTTGCATTGCGGCGCAGAGTGGTCAGCTTGATAGGAGGAATCGGCATAGCACAATCAAAAAAGGAGGGCAATTGTAATGATGTTCAACCTACCAGGTTACGCTCCCTGGATTTGTCTATCTTAAACCTGGAAGAAGTCATCGAAAAGTCTGTAGAAATGGTAACGCCGATCAACAAGAGTCAGAGGCGCTGCTGAATCGCAGTATGAAATGCTAAATTCGCCCTAACCCTTGCCCCTTGAGAGAGGGAACGTTTCAACTCAGCCTGTAAACATCGGCTTACATTACAACCCTTCACTTGAAGTCTTACTCAAAAGCAAGCCCGACCTGATTCTAGGCATGAAAGATGTGAGCAAGCAGTATTCAACACTGGCAAAGATTGCGCCAGCTTTAGTGCTGGATTGGTCTAATATGGAAACGAATTTAAACACGATCGCAGCAGCAGTTCGCAAACTAGAGCAAGCGCGTCGCATTATCGCAGAGATGAAGCAATCAATTCTTGATGCACGTCAACTCTTTGCGCCATTCATTGCGACCCATCCAAAAGCTCTGATTCTCTCTACCAGTAACATGAGAGAGATCAACTTATTTGATCAAGAGAGTAACCATTGCTCTTCTCCATTGCTCTTCTCTAGTTGCAAGCTTAGGATTTGAAATCCTAAAACCCGCAAATAGTCTTCCTGGTCAACTCGCTATCCCAATTTCACAAGAAGAACTGCCTCAATTGAATCAAGCGGATTTAGCTATTTTGCTGGGGTTTGATTTCTCTGCGGTTGGTAAGCTCACTGATGCAGGCAATCTTGAAACGCATCAACTCACTCCAATTAAGCTCCTCGATCCAATGAATGATCGGAGAAATTCCCTTCCAAGTCATGTTTCCTGCCCAGTGGAGGGCAGCTTCGATAGAATCTAACACTGTGCCATTCCAGTAGTTCTCCAAGACTGCCCAACAGCGTTCTATCAGGTTGTATTTGCTGTGATACAGCGGGTGGTAGACGAGGTGAATTCTCAACCCGCTCAGTTGAGCAAATTCCACCATGCGTTTGATGAATTGGGTGCGGTCACACCCTGTTAAAGTCCTAACAAACAAGCTCTCGCCGACGGAACAAACCACGTTGATTTTCGCAGTTACCGTTCGCAGTTACCGCCCCGTTGAATCTAGTTCACTGCTTTATAGTACGCCTTACTCCAAGATTCTGGAAACGATTTGAGCGATGTTACCCAATTGCCCTTGGAGATTGCTTCTGCACTGCAACTATCCAAGTCCATCCAATGAAGATGACTTGCAATGGTGTACGGAACAGTAGGTAAAGTGGTCCATTTCCATGACCACCAAAATCCACTGAATTCAGCGCTGCATAAACATTGGACGGAAAAACACAAACCAAAAATGCAATCACAAGTATTCCTGTAAGTCGAAAATACTTAGGAATCAGCAAGCCAATCGCAAAAAACAGTTCAAGCATACCAGTTGCATAGATGATGAAATATCGAAAAGGTACAAATTCAGGTAGCATTTGAACCATGCCATCATTTAGCAGGAAGTGACTGACTCCGGTAAATAAGAACATAGCGGCTAGAGCGATTCGCCCGCAGAACCGATAGCGAATCGGCTGTTGATTAAAAAAGACAAATCTAATCAGGATTGCGAAGGCAAAGGTAACTAACAAAATAATCAAGGTTGCCATTGTTTTGCTCCCTTCTGCTGGGTTGTCAGCGAACGTTGCAGCCCACTCGCAAATAATCTTAACTCATCTCTTTCATAATGCCGTTACACAGTGTCCGAAATCTGTCCGTACCAATACGCGAATTCCGTAATCACCCACAAGTATATTAATTGTGGCGCTGCTGCATAACGGGTCGCTTGAGCGGCTGCTAATAACTGTGAACTCAACACCAAGATCTTCGGAAGTCCGCTCTCAGCGAATTGTTAGGCTGTTTCTTGCGGGGATACAGTATTCTTTTCTATCGCGCCAAGAATAACAGCCCAGTCGTTGCGATGCAGTTCGTGTCCTGTTCCTGGCAATGGCAATAATACAGCATCCTGGATCTCTGCTTGCAATGCCAAGCCATGGGCATAGGGTAAAACACAATCTTCTGTGCCATGAATAACCAGAGTTGGTACAGCGATTTCGTGGAGGCGATTACACCATTTTTCTCCGCCTTGAAGCAAGGCATGATTAAAGGTCGTTATGAGATTGGGAGTGCGATCGAAGTCAGCCCCAGCTAATTCGCAGATAGCTGATTCATCAAACGGATGGGCTGAACCAGACATCAATCGCCACGTACCAATCTGATAGTCAATCACTGCCTCACGGTTTGCCCAATCCAGGTCACTGGCTTTTGCATGGTATTCAAGGATGGATGGATCGATCCCTGGCATTGTTGGATCAGTTTCGGCTAAGCGTTCTGAGGCGATTAACGTCAGACTTTTGACCCGTTGAGGATGCTTGAGCGCCATCAGTTGAGCCAGGAATCCTCCTAGCGATATTCCCACTAAATGAGCGCTCTGAATTCCATAGCCATCAAGAACACAAAACGCATCATCCGCTAGATCTTCAACGGAATAATGAATATGACCTAGCTCGTAACTGGTTGAGCGCCCTGTGTCTCGGTGATCGTAGCGAATTACATAGCGACCCAGAGCAGCCAATTGGCAGCAAAAGTCTTCTGCCCACCACACGGCTGAAGCCATCGCTCCCATGATTAATAAAACTGGTGGATCGTCTGAAGTACCGAAAGACTCGGAGAAAAGGCGAACTCCGTTATGACTAATCCATTTACTTTCCATATCTTTTCATACATCGGTTTTCTTATATCTTAGGCAACCTTAATTCCAGGGTTTCTCCATTGTAGAAGTGTAGAAGGTTAATCATTTGGTATTCTGCGGTAGCCATACTTTGCAGCCTAACACCTAGGGTAAAAGTTGCTTCGGCTTGGATGAATTGTTGGAGCGCACTCTGACGTTTTTAGCTAAGGATGTCAGTACCTTTGTGCCCGTCGGATACACCCTCTACCAAAAATACGTCACCGACAGTGTTGTTGACACGTAATGACCGAATCGCCTTATAGTCATCTGATTCATACCAACCGCTTGCTTGTTCTAGGGAAGGGAACTCAATAACAACCAAGTCTCCTAGCCAAGAACCTTCCAGTAAGTGATAGGGGCCACCGTGTATGCGGTACTTGCCAGAGAATGGAGCCAGCGTTACATCAACGCGTTGCAAATATTCTTTAATCTTTTCGCCAAATCGTGTCTCATAAATCACAGCAACAGCATAAGCGGTCATCGTTTAATCTCCTATTCGCGGTGTACTAACTTTCAGTGGTTTACTTCATCACAAAACTCTGCGAGCACTTGAGCTTTCACAGCATTGAGCGGGAAGGTTTTGGGGTAGGTCGAAAACATCAGCATAATTCCTTGCAAAGTTGCAGAGAAATAAAGCGATCGCATTCGTGGATTTTCCACGCCCAATCGTTCAAACATCTGAGTCTGTACTTCAAACTGTCTAGCTTGTTCGTCCTTTAATTTCTGGCTAGATTGCGCCGCGATCGGATCGAGATTGGGTTGGCTGAACAGATTGAGGTAAAATCGAAATACATCCGGCTGCCGCTGGACATCGGCGAGTGCCCCTTCGACAATGTGCCGAATCCCATCTGCTGGTATTGGTTTTGCTTTAGCAGCATTCATCACCAGCAATACATCATCGATCCGCAGATCGACCAGTGCAGATAATACTTCTGCCTTGCTTTTAAAATAGTGATACAGCAATCCCTTCGAGATTTGAGCTTGTTTAGCGATTGCTTCGATCGAGGTAGCGTAATAGCCCTTGTCACAAAATAAACTCAATGCTGTTTTGAGAATATGTTCGCTAGTAGCCTGACGGATGCGATCGTTTTCGGCGGAAGTACGGGGCATTGGGGTTACTCACTGAGGAAGGCGGAGATCGAGCTAACCAACCGAGTGGGATGAGTTAGTGTCGGCATATGATCCGCTCCCTCAATCCGATCGAACTGAATATCCGGTACTTGTTGAAACAATTCCGCCGTATGTAAATTATCTGCCATGTCTTGAGTCCCAATGATGAATAGGGTTTTGGTCTGAATTTTATTTAAGCGTTCAATCGTCGGCGGCTGGGCCCACCGCATCTCCGTGGTTTTCCACTCCAACGCTCGTTCGTTGTTGTGCCGGGTCATTGCAGCCATCAAGTCACGCTGGGGACTAGACATGACTACGCTGTAAATACACTGTGCGAGGCAAAGCTGGGTCATTTTTTCCGTGTCTGGAGCCGCTGCCCAGATTTGGCCAAACAACTGTTGGATCTCAGGTGAGAATTGATGCCCAGACAGCCCTGGAGCAACCAGCACGAGTTTAGATACTCGATCGGGATAAGCTAAAGCGAAATCAGTCGCAATCTGCCCGCCCATGGAATGCCCCACTAGAATTGCTCGATCGATTTGCAAATAGTCGAGGAGATTTTTTAGATCTTCAACAAAATCGGCGGGTTCGAGTAGTGGTGGCGATTGCCCTGCACCGCGTCCGTCAAAAGTAATTACCCGATAGTTTTGGGCTAACTGAGGAACAATCAACTGCCAATCGCGCAAGTCCGCTCCACCACTATGCAGCAAGACGATTGGTTTGCCTTGTCCGTGAATTTCATAGTACAGATCCATAGTTTTATCCTCCACAGAAATATTAGTGAGATTTTTGCAAGAAGTTACGTTGGCGTAGCCTCTCTGCAAGAGAATCGCGTTTCCGGTTGTCCTCTTCTGCTGTCTAGAGCCAAGAGATATCTTGTCCAAGCGACTTAACTACATCTCATTTCTTAAAGTTATCATATTTATGACTGAACAAACAGTCAATAAAAAACTTTACAAATTGGGCGAAGGACTAAGCCGCATAACGACCAAGATAAGAGGCGACGAGTAACCTAGAACGAAGCGAAAAGTCTTCAAATCGCCGCTTCATCGACTTGTTATCCCGCGCCTCAACGATGTAGCTCCATTCTAGTCATTCCCTTGTCACCGAAGAGTTGGTCGTTGCCTACACCTATGCAGAAGGCTGAGATTGATATTGCTGTATAGTGCTACGAATGTTTTTGTTGACGGTGATAAAGCTAGAATCCTCCAGTTCACTTGTCCCTGTGGGAGTTGGCTGTGAAGCCAAAACTGTGGCGGTGATGTTGTGATCGGGTAAGTAGGTTAGCTCTGAACCCCAGCCGATCGTCGCGCCATTATGACGCAAGAAATTGCCAATGCCTGCGATACTACCGGATTCAAGACCTAACCCATAGAAATTACGTTCGATGCCATCAGGGGCTGAACCTGGTGGACGATTCACACCGGCAAGGAGATCGGAATTGTCACTAATCATCAACTGCAAGGTTGATGGAGATAGGAATTCTCCTTGGAACAAGGCTTGCCCAATTTTGGCAGTTTCGGCGGCTGTAGAGACGATTGCCCCTGCTGCTGCTGCCCAACTCAGCCCTTTTTTGCTCACTTCATCGACTTCATTTAAGTAATCGGCTGTAGTAATCTTGCCATCACTATCTAAATCGCTATAAGTCCGAGTAATGTTACCTCGACTCACCGCTTCCTGCGGCGCATAAAATGTCTGGTTCAGTCCCAACGGTTCAAAGATCCGCGATCGTAGCTGGTGAGCCAATGTTGATCCGGTTGCTTTTTCCACAATTTCACCCAGTAATACGTAGTTGCTATTACTATAGGAGTAAGCCGCTCCCGGTTCACCCAAGGCTGGTTTACCTTGAACAAACGACAGTAGCTCCTGCGCTGGAATAGTGCGATTAAAAAATGCCTTGGGATCACTAAAGAATTGTGCCCTTGCTTCTGGTTGATCTAAATAGCTGGGAACACCGCTGGTATGACCCAGTAATTGACGAATGGTAATCCGATCGCCATTTGTAATATTCTTCGCTAAATCTGGCACCCATTGATTGAGCGTATCATTCAGATTTAATTTACCTTCTTCGTACAGTTGCAATACGACTGTGGCAACGATCGGTTTCGTAATACTCCCAATTCCAAATACTGAATTAGCATCCACGGGTGCTTGGGTTTCCCGGTTGGCTAATCCTGTAAAACCCTGCCAAACACTACCATCTGGCGCAAAGGTCACTGCTGCTAGCCCTGTAGCATTGGGATTGTCCAACAGTGATTGCTCTAGATTCGCCTGTAAGGTTTTTGCGAGTTCGACGTTCCCAAATAGAAAACTGTCGGCTTTAAGTCGGGTAGCTTGCACTCCTTGAAGTTCCGCGATCGCTTGACTTGCATCAAACACGATCGTCCCACCGTTGTTGTCCTTAAAGGTCAAGTTCTCAAACCCGGAACCCAGACGTAAAACCCGGATTTTGTCTTGACCGATTTTGAAATCAGTGATGCCGCTGGCGGATTTGGATAGTGCGCCGCCGACCCAGAATTGGTCGTTGCCTTTACCGCCCATCAGCCGATCGCCGCCGTCATAATCGACCAGCGTGTCATTGCCTTTACCCCCTTTTAAGCGGTCAAAGCCTGCGCCCCCATCCAAATAGTCATTCCCCATGTCACCGAAGAGTTGGTCGTCGCCTGCACCGCCTTTGAGCCGATCGTCGCCCTTGCCACCTGACAAGTAATCATCGCCTGCACCCCCCACGAGTAGGTCATTGCCACGGTCGCCGAATACGCGATCGTTGCCTGCACCACCGTTCAGCACGTCATCCTGGCAACCACCCCGCAGGGTATCGTTCCCTTCATTCCCAAATAGTACATTGGCTTGACGCGACGCACCCCGTAAGGTGTCATTGCCTGCTAGTCCGAAGAGTGAACCCCGATCTGCTCGGAGTGAATCCGGGTTGACGGTTACAGTCAGTGGGCGGTTAGTCGATGACATCGAATCCATAAGAGTGAGTCCTTCAAAGGAGATCCGGTTTACAGCACTCACTCTAATCAGTCCTTGTTTGTTATCCATCGACTGACAGGTCTGACCGATCGGTCAATTTTGCGATTGGATAAAATCGGTTGTGTCGTATGCAATGGGTTTAGAGATCTAAGCTTAGGAAAAGATTTGATGCCTATCCTGATGATATGGCGGCGTTGCTGAACAAAGGGATGAATCAAGTGAGTACGGGTATTGACCAATACTTTAGGTAATGGAGGAGCAATCGCAGCGAATGCTTTAGCATTTCGACCGACTTGGAGTAACACAAGGTCTTGCGATGCAATCGAGCTAAGTAGTGACGTAATCGGGTATTCTCGCCTTCGACTCTCGTCATATACGTCTTGCTCACAAGGTGGTCGCCTTCCTCAATAAAACCGGGATAAACCTTCCAGCCATCGGTGACATAGAAGTAGCAATGCCAGCAACAGACAATCTGCCACAAGGGTTTGAACGTCTCTGCGCTGTGATCTCCCACCACCCAAGCGAGAATGCCCGCCCGGAAATGGTTCACGGCTGTCCAGATCCAAATTTTGTTTTTTTTGACCCGACAAAGGTTTCTAGTTCGTCGAGTTCTCCCACCTCTGGAATCTCCGACTCCTGTGGGGCATCCGGCAGTTGCTGTCCGAGTTGCTTGACCCAATAAATCACCGTTGTGTGATGCACGCCAGTACAGCGCTCAATCGCGCGAAATCCCATGCCGTTGACGTAACGCATCAAGCAGTCCTGCTTGGTTTCCTCGCTGTAGCCTTTGGGTGGGTCATAGCCTTCAATAAATTGGCGACCGCAGGCGCGACAGATATGATTTTGCTTGCCTCGTCGTTTCCCGTTCTGGCGAACCTCAGTAGACCCACAGTATCGACACTGCATAGTACAACACCCTCATTCATCCCTCTATTATGCAACGCCCTTTTTTTGAATGCTAGACGGACTTTTTAGAAATGAGATATTGGTAGAGATCGTCCAAAACGGCGTTAATTGCAAAAATATCTCCGCTGTGCCATTGGTAAGATACAAGATGAGCTTGATTCTTTTGAACTACTTTGAGATGTTGCCATAAAGGATCGCGAGCAAGCCTCCCTAACACCGTTTTCGCACCTGCTTCTCCTTCCCTTGTTAAAAAGAATAGAACATCACCATCGATCGCTAATATCTCTTCTTTAGAAAGGGACTGTGGCGCATAGATAACATTCTCGCTTTAAGAGGGCGGACGCTGTAGCTCAAGATCTTTAAGAATCATCCCTACTGTACTTTGCTCTCCGTAGCCGTGAACAAACTCAGGAAACATCCCAGCAACAGAAACTTGAATTTGATCACGACGATCGCCTAAAGCTTGTTTGAAGTTCTGAATGCGCTTTTGGTACTGTGCAATTAATTTCTGACCATTCTCTTCTTTAGCGAGTACTTTAGCAAGTGCCATCAGCCTTTTCTGCCAAGTAAAATCACGCGATAGTACGATCGTTGGAGCAATGCGAGAAAGTAAGGCATAACTTTCGGTTGACCAAGGATTTCCAATAGACCTGTTCAACAATTAAATTGAGGCAAAAAAAGATGGTAAAACGGTGTTTTCACCCCTTACCATCCCATGAAAAATCCTCTTGATTATATCCGCACTTACCCCCAGCGTAGTGAATTGATTTTGGGCATCAGTTTTGAGGAGTTTAACCGTCTAATTGAGCCAGTCAGAAAGCTTCATGCCCAAGAGCAAGCGGTGGTGGAAGCTCAAAAAGTGCGAGTGAATGCAGCAGGTGCCGGGCGACCTGAAGTGTTTACCTTGGAAGCCACGACCCCTTGCGGGTAACTCGAAGAGATCGCACTGTGTTTATTTCATCTGCGGCACGACCCGACCTTTGGCGTGCTAGGCATGATCTTTGAGGTCTCGCAGGGGCAGGCGAACCAAGCGTTCCACCAAGGGTTGAGGTGGATCAGGCAAGTGCTCCCGGCGAGTTTGTATGAGCAGTTTGGGCACGACCCAGAGTTGTGGGCATGGGTGCAAGAGTTGTTGCAAGATGAGGTGCTGTTAGCCGACAGCACGGAGCAGGCGCGAGAACGTCCCTCAGACTCCCAGGTTCAGGAGACATATTATTCAGGCAAAAAGAAGCAGCACACGCAGAAAACGCAAGTGTCAGGAACCTCTGACGGGCGAGAGATCGTAGATGTGATTCCAGCAGTGCCAGGTCTAACCAGTGATATTAGCCTGCTGCGCCGCCAACAACAGAAGTTCGACTCCCGGCAGCAGCTCATGGGGGATAAAGCCTATCAAGGGGCAGAGCACACCACCACGCCTCACAAAAAGCCCAAGCATCGGGAATTGAGCGACACTCAACAGCAGGAAAACCGGGTCAGTTCTGCCCAACGCATCTTCATTGAACACTTGATTCGGCGCTTGAAAATCTTTCGGATTTTGACGAATCAGTTTCGCTTGGAGTCGCGAGTGTATTCAGTTGTGGTCTTAGCCATTTGTGGACTAGTCAGATTGCGGTTAGGCAACCTGGATTTCACAACTTACGACTTTTGAAATCAGCAATGGGGTTTGCTTCTAGGCGGTGCTATGAACAACATTAATTCCTGATAGAAATAGCCTCAAACCCCGATGCCTTCGTTCCTGAACAGTCTGGCGAGGTTAACCTCAAAGCTAGGCACAGTCTCGCTTACAAATTCTTGAATAAGTCTAATGAGAGCATCGTTTCTGGTTGCAGGCTCCGTGATTTCCAAGCCCTTATCACCCTCCTTACCCAGCACCGCCGACCTGCCCTGCTCAGATGATACGCCCGTGGACAACGAAGACCAAAACCTGCTGCCTAACCTGTTGCTATTATTGTTAACCAGCATTTGGGCGGAGCGGATGGATTGGTACTTTGGGGTAGAGATGGCGGTGTATCACACGACGGGCGTGAGTCCGAAGGTTCCCGTTGTCCCAGATGGGTTTTTAAGTGTCGGGGTGGAGCGCAAGAAGGGGGGCAAATCGCGGCGCAGCTATGCCACATGGGAAGAAAACGACATCGTGCGATCTTTGTCCTAGAAATGGTGTCACACACGCCACGAGAGGAGTATGAGGAGAAGCCGGAGATTTATCGCAAGCTGGGTGTGTTGTACTACCTGGTGTATAACCCAGAGTTTTGGCGACGCGACCCGCATCAACCGTTTGAGTTGTATAAGTTAGAGAACGATAGTTATCAACTACAGATTGGTGAGCCGTATTGGATGCCAGAAGTGGGATTAGGGATTGGACGCTATCGAGGCGTGGTGGGTGGACTTAACCAAGAAATATTGACCTGGTACAATAGATTTCCTGCATGAATACCTGGCGATTGAAATCGCTGCTATCAGAACAAAGTCCACCTCCGTGGACTAACGGTTAAAATCGCCTCTTTAGTGTGCGAAGGCACACTTTGCTCTTGTAGCCCCGACTTTAGTCGGAGGGCATCTATGATTCGTGCAGGAAGTCTAATAGACAGGGCTATCGCTATCTCAGTTCAGAAGAACGGGCTGAACGGTTGGAGGCATATCTGCGATTAGCGCAAAGCGCAACTCCGTAGGAACCGCAGGGAATTGACCCCAATCAGCTACCTAACTAGACGCGATCGACACTCATAGCGCGATTAGCGCAAAGCGCAACTCCGAGGGAACCGCCTACACCTGCAAGGTCTATCAATAGGGAATTTAGCTAACTTGAGGTGCTGCTTAGAGTACACTTGACCGTGTTGTTCTCTCTGCCTCTGATGCGCCGTGATCCACTGTTCTACAAGCTGTTTCAACAATCTCCCACACTCTTGTTTGATCTGATTGGAACTAGACCGAGCAATGCGGCTGATTATCGCTTTGATTCTGTTGCAGTGAAAGAGCCAAAGTTTGAGATTGATGGGGTGTTTTTGCCGCCAGATAATGTGATTGGGACAATTTACTTCTGTGAGCTTCAAATGCAGAGGGATGAACGGCTCTACGAACGACTTTTAGCTGAATCTGCATTGTATTTTTATCGGAATCGAGACCGCTTTAATGACTGGGAAACTGTGATTATCTATCCATCGCGCAGTGTCGAGCAAAGCGATCTGCATCCGCATCGGTCTTTTCTGAATGGTGGACAGGCGCATCGGGTGTATTTGGATGAGTTGGGGGATGTCAGAGATTTGCCTGTGATGGTTGGAGCGATCGTGCTGACAATTGTGGACGAAGCGGAAGCCCCAGAAGCCGCGAGAGATTTGATTGTACGAGCGGATCAGGAGCCAGTCACACCTGAGCAGAAACAGGACATAATAGATATTGTGACCTCGATTTTGGTCTACAAGCTCACTAATTTAAGTCGATCGGAGATCAAAGCAATGTTGGGAATAGATTTAACACAGGAACCACGAGCGATTCGAGAGGCGAAGGAAGAGGGCAGAGAAGAGGTGCGCGGACAAGAAGCGATCGCTTTAGTCACTCGTCTGTTAAGACGACGATTAGGGCAAGAACTTTCTGAAGAAACAAGATCGCGCCTTTCATCCCTACCTTTACCTGTCCTAGAAGACCTCAGCGAAGCCTTACTCGATTTCACCACGTTGACGGATTTAGAGGCTTGGTTGGAAGAGATCGTAGAACCCGATTAACGATCGCGATTCATCCCAGTACGATCAAAGCACGATCGCTAACTCCCAATCTTCCCCATCACTCTCTCACCCATCCACTCACTTACTCCCTTTCCCCCCTCCCTTCTCATTGACGAGGTATTTTCCAAGTTATCTATAAAGTATTTTGTGCGATTGTCATTTACAATTGCGTGTAAATCAGTTACGAGGTATTGATGGAGTTTGAGTTTGATTCACAAAAAAGCCAAGCGAATCAGCAAAAGCATGGGATTGACTTTGTGCAAGCTCAACAATTGTGGGCAGATGTGGATCGGATTGAAATTCCTGCTAGAACGGAAGATGAAGTTAGATTTTTGGTGATCGGTAAACGTGGAGAGAAACATTGGTCTGCTGTGATTACCTATCGAGGGGGAAAAGTACGGATTATATCGGTTCGACGTTCACGGACAGAGGAGGTGGCATTTTATGAAGGCAGCATTATTTGATCAGCGGTTTGATCAAGGTGAAGACGTGTCTGAGTTTTTGGACTTAGGGAACGCACGTCGTCCGGGGCATGAGTCAAAGTCTGTGACGATCTCGTTTCCGCAATGGATGGTGGAGGCATTGGATCGAGAAGCACTGCGACTGGGTGTGAACCGTGAAGCGATCGTCAAGGTTTGGTTAGCTGAACGGTTGGAACGAGTCAACTAGCGCGATCGCTACTTATCCAATGTGATCGACACTCAAAGCACGATCGACAACAAAACAGGATTAGCAAGAATAACGATCGCTATTCATCTCAGTGCGATCGACAAAAGAGTGCGATTAGCGCAAAGCGCAACTCCGCAGGAACGGCTTGCACCTGCAAGAGCTATCAGCTTTAGGAGTCTTTTACAAGATATCTATAGAGATCATTCAGAACACGATCAGCGCCGATCGTTCCTCCGATTCCAGCCCATTGCACTGCATAGATTTGCTTGTTTTGAACTGCCTTTAAAGTTGACCAGATGGGGTGCTTCAAAAATGACAACGAACTTAAATTTTCAGCATCTCTTTCATAGACTACTATCACAAATAAAATATCAGCATCATAATTGAGTAAAGCCTCCAGACTCACGGGTAAAAACATATCTTGTTGCTGCTCTTGGCTCTCAAGAAATTGTAAGCCTGCATCTATCAAAATCTGGTCAGAAGGAAAGAGACCTGGCTTAATCGAATAGATATTTGAGCCAGAAATTTGAATCACTGATATTTTCTGCGTTTTTGATCTTGGCTCTAGTTGTTGTCGTAATTGCTTGACCTTGTTTCTGTGCTCAGATAGAACCGCTTCAACACGATCGACTTTTCCAAGTAGTTGAGCGATGTATCGGATATTTTTCTCGAAGTCTACTCCACCGTCAGTATCAATGACGACTGTAGGCGCGATCGCAGAAAGCTGTGGATAGATTCGTTGTTGATATTTGTGCAATAGAATCAGATCGGGTTTGAGTTGAAGAATCTTTTCTAGCGAAGGTTGCTCATCTCCAACATTTGGAATATTGGCTGTCAGGCTAGGATCAATACCTGAATGACCTTCTAGACAGCCAGAGCAAGGGGCAATACCAACTGGCTTTATGCCTAGTGCAAGCACAGGATCGAGAAAGATATTACCGTCCATTACAATCACTCGCTGCGGGTGCAGTGGGATTTTGACTTGACCCAAAGCGTGTTCTACTACTTTTGTAGCTGTGGGCATTTGTGCAAGGCTTGGTTCTTGTACAAGGTTGAAACTTCTCTGCTCTAGTGGAGTGGAATTACGGCAGGCAACAGCAAATGTAATCGTAATGACGACTAGAAGTAGCAGTCTAAAAATTCTACGAATCGCCTTTGGCATTGCTAAAACTGTTTCTCCTGCTCGATTCTTCATCAACTAAAAGCTAAAATTCTAAGCTGATAGAACCTGTGATAGTTAGAGGATCACCCCTTTCAAAGCCAACATTGAAGTAGTCTATATCGAATAGGTTGCGAATGTTGACTGCTGCATTGAATCGATCGCGGCGATAGAACAATGATGCGTCAGTCCGAAAGTAATCGCCTAACGTAAACGAATTCGCCAGATTTCCTTGCCGCTCACCTACATAAAATAGCCCCAACCCAAATCCTAACCCTCTTAAGCTTCCTGATTGAATCTGATAAGTTGTCCAAAGACTGGCTTGATGTTCTGGTACACCCTGTAATCGATTTCCTACAGGAATACTATTATCTTCAGTGACTTTCGCATCCGTGTAAGCATAAGAGGCAATTACGTTCCAACCTGGGAGAATCCTACCTGTGACATCTAACTCGATTCCTCGGCTGCGCTGTTCTCCGGTTTGAATTGAGAGTCTAGGACTCACTGGATCGGGAGTGATGACATTTGTTTTGGTGATTTGGTAGGCAGCTACGGTTGCTGAAAGCCTTCCATCTAGAAAATCGGCTTTGATGCCCGTTTCATACTGGGTTCCTTTGGTTGGCTCGAATGCTTCACCATCAGTATTAAATGCTCCAAAGGTAGCAACAGGTTGAAAAGACTGACTATAGCTCGCGTAGAGTGAGATGGTTTTACTGGGTTGATACACCAGACCAATTCGAGGGCTAAATGCGCTGTTGTTTCTTTCTTGACCACTGTTTCTAAAATCGCCCTCGCTGACAGTCGAAACCCAATCAAATCGACCACCAACTAGAAGTTTCAGATTATCTAGCAGCGTAACTTGATCTTGGATGTAAAAACCATAGGATCGAACCTTATCAACAATCTCAAAGGTTGTATCGTAGATAGGCTCTGGAATGTTATCGTAATTGGGATTTAAGATGTCAAGTGGAGGAATATTTGTCGCGCCGAACGCGCCTGCCGCTGGGATGTTGACACGGTAGTAGTCAAAACCGACGAGAAGTTGATGCGCGATCGAGCCTGTGTTGAATTTCCCAAGTAAATCGATTTGACCAAAAACATTGTGATAGCTGAAAAAACCCTCTTCTGGGCTGACAACTAAAAATTGATTATCTAGTAGCTGTGAGCCGCCAGCACGAAGATCGACAGCAGAAGTATTGTTTACAGCAATGGTGTTCCGAATCTGTAAATTATCGCTAAATTCATGGTTCAGTGTGTAGCCATATCTTTGAGTGGTGAACTCAAGAAAGGCAAATTGGGGATAGCCTGGGAAGAATTCTCTAGGAAAAATAGCGCTACCGTCAAAAAGTCCGCCGCTCTGTATAGGGCTATCTCCCACAGATCTGAGATACTCATAATATAAATTCAGAGTCGTGCGATCTCCCAGCTTCCAAGTGAGCGTCGGCGCGATTGCAGTCAGGTTTGTATTAACAAAGTTCTGAACGCCGTCTGAAGTTTGATAACTAGAAATCAATCGATAGAGTACAGATTTATCGCTCGTTAGAGGTCCTGAAAAATCAATAGTAGGTTGATAGAAGTTCCGATTTCCGATTTCTAATGCAATTTTATAGTAAGGGTCGCTGAGCGGTTGTTTAGTGACTACGTTGATAACTCCACCTGGTTCTAGTGATCCAAATAGAACCGAAGCGGGTCCTTTGAGAACTTCCACCTGCTCAAATGTTTCACTCGCTCTCAGACCATAGAATCCTCCGTCACGAAAGCCATTGCGTAAGTTTCCGCCTCCACCATCACTCAAGCCTTGAGAAAATCCTCTGATGATTCTACTCTCCAATCCAGGCGCACCGAAAAAGGTGATATCGCTTACAACACCGCTGACGGTTTCAACCGCTTCATTAATCGTTCTGACATTGCGATCTTCTAAAACCTGTCGCGGCACAACTTGAATCGAAGCCGGAATATCTCGGAGTGGCGTATCTGTCCTCGTTGCTGTACTTGCATTCGGCACTCGATAGCCTCGCGCTCCCTCACCCGTTACTGTAATCTCTTCTTCTACTGCATCTTCATCGGGTTGAACACTCAAGATTAAACCCCGATCGCTCTTCACAATCTCTGCAAGAGGCGCAACAGCACTTCCCACAATCCGAATCTGCACCGTCGCCGCATTCACCTGAGTAGCAGTTACTTCCGTAATGTCGTTTCCTACGGAGTTGCGCAAAGCGCTAATCGCGGGTTTCTCGGCTCGAAATGCTCCCCCGTCCGGCAATGCCAACACCGCATTCGCAATCTCAGCAATCAGCGTATTTCCTTCTTCTCGCGTGGTCGCTTGCAGCGTTCTGCCATCAGCGGTCTCAATCTGCACCTGAAGCCGACCCTCGATCGACACCAGTCGAATCTGGATAATTTGCGCGGTTGCTGCTTCCACCTGTGCCGTCCATTGCTGCACCGTCTTCGCACTCGCAGGCAAATCCCGCGCCTGAAGCACCTTCGCGGGTTCCGTCGCCCCAGCACTCGCTGCCACGACCACCGACAGAACGCTCACCGTCCAACTCAACTGCTGTAGTCCTTGCCCCGCAGCCCATCGCATCCGCATCTCGCCACACCTTCTTGAAAATCACTCTCAAGAAATACCAGACTGAGAAACGCGATCGCAATGGGGACTTGGGGGACTAGCGGAACTTTTTCTGAAGGCTAGACGGACTTTTTTCACTGTTGCCTCTGCGATTTACCCGGTACACTGAGGTGAGAAGCACTGTCGGATATTCAATGATGTCCACGCCAGAACAAATTCAAAAAGAGATCCAATCGCTACCAGAAGAAGCTCAAAGTCTGCTGATTGATTTTATTGAAATTCTGAAAAAGCGTTATCCTAAGACCGCAGAGCCAAAAGCAGATGCGGAGAAGAGCTACTATCAGAAATTCAAAGAGAGCGGGTTGATTGGCTTTGTCTCAGTCGAAGAAGACCTCTCTACAACTTACAAACAAGTCTTGTCTGAACGCTTAAACACCCAACCATTTTAAGCTCCTGTATACACACAAGTCGATCGATTGATCATTGCCGAGATTCTTCGCCCCCTAGATCCCCTACTGTGTACACACACGTCGATTGATCTGTCTGTTGCTGACATCCTTCGCCCCCTAAATCCCCCATTCTGGGGGACTTTGAGCAAGAATAATTTCTAGGATTCACAGGAGCGTTTCAGCGTTCAAAGTCCCCCAACTTTGGGGGATTTAGGGGGCAGAAGCCGACTGAAACGAAGCAAATAAGACGTGTGTGTACACGGTAGCCTAAATCCCCCATGCTGGGGGACTTTGAGTTGGGACGATCGGGCATAGGTATGGGCAAACTCTGTAGTGTCAAGCTCACTCCATTAACCCTATGGATTCTCACCGCATTCGGGGCACTACTCCCAAGAGTATTGCGGCGGCTCGACATCTCCGCCAACATCTCACTCCGGCTGAAAAGCTGCTGTGGGAAGCCTTAAGAAAACGCCAACTCAACGGCTTAAAGTTTCGCTGCCAGCATTCAATTGAGTCCTTCATCGTGGATTTCTATTGTCCTCAGCACCGACTTGTGATTGAAGTGGATGGCGACGTTCACGATCAACAAGTCGAGTATGACACGGCTCGAACTGAACGCCTCAATCACTTGGGTTATCGAGTGATGCAATTTCACAACCGAGAAGTTCTCTCAAACTTAAGTCAAGTTCTCCAGCAAATTACTGAGGCGATCGCGTTCTAGTTCCGCTGTTCAAAGTCCCCCAGCATGGGGGATTTAGGAGGCAAAGAACCTGTAGCATTCATAGACTGATTTGGTATTAGGGGGCGAAAAGTTGCAGCAATGACAGACCCAATCAACTTATGTTCAAAGTCCCCCAGCATGGGGAATTTAGGGGGCGAACGGTAGCTCCTGCGGGAGAGGGTTGGGTGAGCGCGGTTCAGGAAAGTTGCAGACGGCTTTCATTCAGTCAATCAGTCTCGATCGCACGAGATCTACTTGTTCTTGCTTTGAGATAATCTCTTGGATTGGTTCCAAATTTCTTCCGAAACGTTTCCGCAAAATAGCGTCGATCGTGAAATCCCACCCGCGTCATCACCTCGCCCACCTTCATCTCTCCGGTCAGCAATAGCTGCTCTGCCTGATTCATCCGATAGTCATGCAGATATCCAAACACAGGCTTGCCAAACACTTGCCGAAACCCCTGCTTCAGCGCCTTCTCATTCAGCCCCGCCTGTCGTGCTAAGTCCGGCAACGAGGGCGGTTGCTCCAAGTTCCGCAACAAAATCGTTCGAGCATGATGAATTCGATCGACCTCATCGGGCTTCATCCGAAACAGCGACCCTTGCGGTATCTGCGAAGCAGTGCGTCGTCCTTGCTGCACCTCCTGTTCCTGCTCCAGAATCAGCGCCACGAGTTCTAGCGACTTACTCTCCAAATAGACCCGCTTCATCAGTCCACGATAAGGGCATTGAATGATCTGCCGCAACACACCCTGCATCATCGGAGACAGTGCCCCATCCCGCGCATAAGCTGGCTGATCCGTCCCAATCAACGGTTGAAACTCGATCGGTACGATTCCTTCCCGACCTGCAAAGTTAATAAACACCTCTGGCGACATTTCGACCACGACTTCTAGAATCGGGAACTGACCAGAGCAAGTTTCCAACCGTTCGGGCATGATCCCGCTGCCATACAGCACATATTCCGAGTTGCCGACTTCCGAAACAGGATTTTGATGGTCTCCTGACAGATGACAGTGAAAGTGCAACCAAGACTCATGTTCTGCCCATACCGTTTGAGTGCGATCGCGCACCCGAAAGTCATCCATCCGCACCATCAGCCCCTCCCGCAAGGCAATCTCTCGCCCGTACCCTTGCGCCATCCAAGTCGGTAGCGGCATCAGCACATCGTCTGGATCAGCCGGATCGGGATACTCAAGCAACCGATATCGTTCTTCCTCCCACTCTGCCCAATCCCGCTCTGACACCGAAATGGTCATGCTGCTCTGATTCCTACTGAGAACTATTCTTATTAAAACTCCTCAGAGCATACATCGGAGATTTATTTTCTGCTTGAAAGAGATCTAATGGCAGCGTTATCGCAAGCCTACCCCTCTTGAATCACTTTGGAGAAATTAAACTGGCTTCTAACTGCTGAAAAATTTATCTAACAACGGGTCTAGCATTCACACTTTATTGACTACTCTCGCAAAGGAATAGAAAAGAATTGTGAATGCTAAAACGCTTTCTGGGAAAGAGTTACATCGTTTTTTAGCAATTTTACTTCTTCTAAAGTGACATAAGAGGGGTATTGTTCGCGATCGTATTGAGAAAATGCTCCAGTTGATTGATGTCGTCGCTGAGGATTGCAATTAAGCCACCCGTGGTTTGTTCTTCAACATATGCGGATTCTAGTTCTTGTAAATGAGTATAGGCATCTAATCGTAAGTCATGCTGGATATCCTGCGCCAGATTGCGCCAGAGCAGATTATACATAGTTAGAAAGTGATTCCAGCCCCCAAATCAGAACAGTCAGGAATGCCAGGAGAAAGAATTGGTGAATGACATTCTGAATCCCAAATCGAGATAGGAAAGCTCCCATTTTCAATTATTGTTGGGTCTAAAATTACGAATGACATTCTGAATCCCAAATCGAGATAGGAAAGAGTTCTGCTGTTGGAGTAGAACATCGATCGCGGCTCCCATCAGTGCGGGCGGAGCGAGATCCATCAAGGTGTTTACGATCGAGCAGCCTGCCGCTTGCCAAATCTGCGGTTCCTACGGAGTTGCGCTTTGCGCTAAACGATAGCGTTTTCCATAGCTCAACCATCGAAACAGAGAGGCGGGGCGGTTTGAGGTCGGACTGGTGCGTTGCAAAAGTGTTCCCTCGCTAGATTACTGAGTCTTGGCACATTGCAAAAGACCATTTTGGCGGTTAGCGGAGCTTTTTTGAATGCTAGGCGGACTTTTTTATGACTAATACTTTTTTGAACCCGATGTTTTGTATAGTGAAGCTGACGTGCTGGTTAAGACTGTTTTGCTAGTTATCCAGAATTTAGGGCGGCAGATTCAAGGTAGATGGATTTGGAAGCATCTTAACTTTGAGTTGCGTCCAGGAGAGCGTTGCGCGATCGCGGGCGAAGCCGGAGCCGGAAAAACGCTGCTATTAAGAGCGATCGCCGCACTCGATCCAATTCAAGCTGGAACAATCGCTTTTCAAGGAAAGAACCTTTCTGACTGGTTTATTCCCCGGTATCGAACTCAAACTCTTTACTTACATCAGCGCCCTGCATTGCTCGAAGGAACCGTCGAACAGAATCTACAAGCGATCTACAAAATGACTGTTCACCGATCGCTGGATCGATACGAGGTTCAAAGACATCGAATTCTAGAGTATCTATCAGCGCTTGGACGATCGACGGATTTTCTCGATCGTCCGGTTTATGCGCTCTCAGGTGGAGAAGCTCAAATTGCCGCATTCCTACGCGCCTTACTTTGTTCTCCAACGGTAATGCTGTTTGATGAGCCAACTGCTTCATTGGATGCCCACACCGAGCAGCAATTTGAATCTCTTGTACGACTTTGGCAGCAAGAAGACCGAACGCGATCGTATTTCTGGACTAGCCACAACCCAGAGCAACTAGAGCGAATGACCGATCAACGCCTAATTCTCAAACGCTTATGATGACTTCTTACGTTCCTATCGATAATGGTCAGCTTGCACTTGCAGCACTGTTGATTGTCATCAATCTTGTTTTGTCGATCGTGCTGCAACTTCAATTGGAGAAGCAGCTAGGAATTGCGGCAATTCGGATGACCGTTCAACTGTTACTGATTGGCTATGTTCTGAAATGGATTTTTACGCTACGGTCTCCCTGGTTAGTTCTGATGGTCACTTTAGGAATGACTGTGTTAGCCGGACAATCTGCGATCGCGCGAACTAAACGTCGCTATCCTGGAATGTTCTGGAATAGCTTTGTTTCAATTTTTGCCTCTTCTGCATTAATGATCGGGGTGACGGTTGTTGGCATCATTCGAGTAGAACCGTGGTACAACCCGCAATATGTGATTCCAATGTTGGGGATGGTGTTAGGAAATGCGTTGACTGGAGCTTCTCTCGCGCTCGATCGCTTCACCGAAGATCTAACGGTTCGACGCGATCAGATTGAATCTTTATTAGCTTTGGGTGCGACTCGATGGGAAGCAGCCCAGCAAACAATTCAAGAAGCGTTGCGAACTGGAATGATCCCCACAATCAATCAAATGATGGTCATGGGAACCGTAAGCTTACCGGGAATGATGACTGGGCAAATTATTGCAGGAGCAAGTCCAACCGATGCTGTTCGTTACCAAATTGTGCTGATTTTTGCGATCGCGGCAGGAACCGGACTTGCCACGATTGGAATTGTGCTGCTAGGGTTCCGATCCCTATTTAGCGCCCAACATCAATTGAGACTCGATCTGCTGCAAGTTGTCAACGACAAGAGCCGTAGCTAATCGACAAGATAGAGCTTGCTCAACTCAGTAAATGCTCCTCCAAGCTCTCACGGTTCCTTGCCCGATCGCACTATCAATCACTTCGCCATTATCCGCCGTTGCTCTCAGTTGCACAGTCTGCTCAGGCGCATTTTTTAGTGCGCTAGCAAGCTCCGTTAGAAATCGGAAACTGACCGTTTTTGTTTTCGAGTTGAAAAACGCGATCACCCACTTTGACCGCTAGTCCCGTAACTTTCTCAGTGCCACTATTGGTGAAACAAACAGAATCAGGAAAGCCATCATCTAAGGCATCAAACGGAGAATATCCAAATCTTGAAGCATACAATCGGTGATATCGTGGAAACGATCGTTGAGCAAGTGTGCATTCTCTACCACGGTAAGCAAGTAAAACCTGCACAGAATTTGGCCTCCATAAGCTGACTATCTTCACTTCGCCATCACGGTTGCGAAACGATCGCGAAAAATAATTTTGATCAAACACTGCCAGAGATTGTCCGTCAAATGAATCAACCACTCTAACGGGCTGCGACCACGGCACTCGCAGGTTGGGCTGTAAGATCGATGATCTTACAAGGGGAAACTCTGTTGCGGTTGATGGTGCGGCAATTGCACGAGAACTCAAGATGCTGGAGATGACCATCGCAATCATTGCCCCGTTTTGCATCCAAGGACTGATGAGGCGAGATAACATAACGGTGACTCAGTAGGCAGGGTACACCTTGATTCTAGCGAGGCAACTTGCGATCATCAATTTGAGAAATGAAGCTTGATTTTCGTTCTCAAATCATTTTTTCTTCGTCGCGATCGCCATTTTCACACCTTCGATTTTGCGAATCTCATCCATTACGGCAACAATCTCACCATGCTGCACTTTCTCATCGGCATTGATCACAACCACTGCCTGCTGGTTTGCTTGCACTAACGTTCTCACGCCCACTTGCAATTCTGAAAGCTGCATCGGTCGCTTGTTTAATGCAATTTCACCATTTGCCTGCACACTGACTGCAATTCTCGTTTGCTGTTGAGTCTTTGCGGTTGCTGCCTGCGGAAGATTTACAGGTAACCCTTCAGAACGGGTTAAGAACAAAGTCGAAACAATGAAAAAGGTGAGCAGCGCAAACACCACATCAATCATCGGAACAATGTTGATCTGAGGCGGTACATCATTTTCTTCGGGAAATAGCATAGGAGTGTGAGAAGAAAAAACTAAGAATGAAGCTTAGACAGATAACTATCTTCGTAACGATGGCTATAGACTAGCTCAAGTCGATTCGCGTATTCCTGAATCAGAGCAGACTGGCGAGTGAAAAAGCTGCGAAAGAGAGTGACTGCAAATAAGTTAAAAATTGCAACCACTAACCCCGAAGCTGTAGAAACTAACGCCTCACTAATCCCGCCCGTCACGCCAGAAGTCTGACTGCCTCCGACATTTCCGATATTGAGCGATGCAAATGAGACGATTAATCCAGTGACTGTTCCCAACAATCCAAAGAGCGGAGACAATCCCACAATCATGTCAAAGATGTCTGTAAACCGCTTCATTCCCGGTGTTTCTGCTTGCGCTTCTGCTTGCATCGCTAATCGAAACTGTTCGGGAGTCGGACGATCAAGCGATAATGCCGATAGCAAAATCCGAGCCGCAGGTAGGTCAATATTCTTCTTCAGAACCGCGATCGCTTCTGCCACATTGTTTTCTTGGTACAACATCAAAACTCGCTGCATCATTTTTGGCTGACGCTTAATAATGCGACTCCAAAAGCGCGATCGCTCAATAATCAGACCAATGGCTGTAATTGAAAACAGCAGCAATGGGATCATGACAATCCCGCCTGCTTTAAGAATCCCGATCGCGCTATTCATTACAGCTACTCCAGCTTGGTTCTGTACCCTTGAAAACAAATTGACAGCTTCTTGCGTTAAGGCAACAAAAAGACAGCTTCATGCAGCGTAAAACTAATGCAAATTACTGTCAAGTATTTTCTCAAAATTTATCAATGTAAAAATTACTGATCTGTTCTAAAGCCTCGTGCTGAATGGAGTTCCCCAGATTGACGATGTGAATTAGTGACATTACTCTTGATCAACACTTCGGACAGAATTAAGCAGCGATCTCGTAGTTGGGATGGGATTTAATCGCAGTCCGGGACAGCGCCAACTTTGAAATAAATCGCCCAAGTCAATGGTCGTTGAGTGCCCGTCGCTTAACGCTTGCCATTCCAGCAGACTTTGTGCAATTTGCATACGGCTATCGGTTTGGTGCTTGTTTTTTCTGATTAGCACCCTAGTGGATCGATAGCTTTCTTGTCTATCTGCTGACCTGAGTTACCTAAAAACTGTCCGAACCATTGAGGATAAGCTAATGTGACCAACGTTACAAGAGTTAGGTTACTCTGGTTGTCTGGAGCAACTTCTGCAACGGCGGCAGACTGCGAGAAGACGATCGACAAAGATAAGGCACTAAAGCTACTCAGAATAATCTGCTTCATGGTCGCCTTAACCAATTGGGCGTGGATTTGGCAGGCGTACTAGACCGCTAAACTGTTTGCTGGGATACCAGGAAGTTTGAGTCAAGTTGTCAAAACCAGGAATGCTTTCCATGTGCTTCACCATTCGGGCACGCATTGCTTGATCTGGTAGCGACCCTCTGAGTGCTCCCATATTCTGAGCCACATGATCAGGATTCGTCGTTGCTGGAATTGCTGCTGTAACAGCAGGGTGAGAAATCACATACTTGAGGAAAAACTGTGCCCAGTTCTCGCAGCCTATGTCACGAGCAAAATTCGGCAAGGGTTGCCCTTTTACCAGTTCAAAGAGTCGCGCCTTTTCAAAGGGCATATTTGCTAAGACAGCAACTCCCTGCTCTGCTGCTGCTGGGAGAATTCTTTCTTCGACTCCCCGTTGAAAAATTGAGTACCGCACTTGAACAAAATCCAGATTGCCCTTGTTAATCCATGATTCGATCGCCGGGAAATACAGCGGATCATGATGGGTCACACCCAAATGGCGAATTTTGCCTTCCTGCTTCCAGGCTCGTAATAGAGGAAGCATCACTTCCACGTTGACCAGACTATGAACCTGCATGACATCGATTTGATTAGCGCTCTGCACAACTCCAAAGGAACCGCGAGATAACCGCTTCAAAGACTGCTCAAATTGGCGCTGTGCTTGACTTCTATCTCCCAGATACTCACCCGTTGCCCAGACTTTGTTGGTAATAAATAGGTTGTTAGTTATGCCCAGCGCTTTGGCAAACTCACCGACATTCACCTCTGACATTCCATAGAGCGGCGAAACATCAATCACGCGCCCTCCACCCTCCCAAAAGCGGCGCATTACTTCTCGAATATTGTCTCGTGGCTGATTCGCCAATACATCAAATGTGAGGAAGGTTCCTAGCCCGATCGCAGGCACTCTTTCTTTGGTACGTGGAATTTCTTTGGTGATTAGTTCTGACGATCGGGTTGGTGTGAGGGGTGATGCTTGCCCCTGTGCTGATCCAGATTCACATCCGTTGAGCGCAAGGGGAATGGCCGCGCTCGCTGCACTCAATCCCATCCATCGAAGGGTCGTGCGACGAGACAGCAATTGCTCTGTGGTTTGATAAGAATGATCAGGGTTCATCCTAACACCTCCTACTGTTGACTTCTTTATTAGCCGTTGCAGATTGATAAGAATCTTTAGCGGCTCAAGTTCATACTAAGAGCAAATTTGAGAGTTGTTATTTCTGATTTTCTATGGCGTAATAGCTGTAGGTTATTACCAAGTCACTCCTATGGAACTCCGCCAACTTAAATACTTCATTACGGTGGCTGAAGAACTACACTTTGGTCGAGCGGCTGAGTCGCTACATCTGAGCCAGCCCGCACTCAGCAAACAAATTCAAGCGCTAGAAGATAGCTTAGAGATTCGACTGCTTGAGCGGACAAAACATTGGGTGCGATTAACGATCGCCGGACAAAAGTTTCTTGAAACTGCACACAAAGTTCTCCGTGAGGTAGAGGAAGGCATTCAGATCACCAAACAAGTCGCAGAAGGACAAGTTGGGCAAGTGAGAATCGGTTTGACGGAGGCAACCTTGTTTAGTCTCGCACCCAAGATTGTTAGACACTATCGAAACAATTATTCTCAGGTTAAATTAATCCTCACCAGTGGCGGAACAGAAGCCCACGTTGAAGCATTACGCACTCACCGAATTGATGTTGGGTTTGTGTATCTTCCCATTCGTGAACCGTCTCTCTCCATCCATCCATTGTTTGAAGAAACCTACGTTGCAGCATTACCCCCTTTCCATCGATTAGCTCGACAAAAACAGATCGCGCTTCAGTCATTGGCAACCGAACCATTAATTTTTTACCCACGATCGCTGGCACCTGTTTTGTATGCAACCTTCATCAAACACTGTGAGCAAGCTGAATTTGTGCCCAACATTGTGCAGGAAGCAGAACTTGCCCAAACTCGCCTAGGGTTGACAGCGGCGGGAGTTGGCATCACATTTGTGCTTTCTGATATGCAAAATCTGAGTGCAAAAGGTGTTGTTTATCGTCCTTTAATCGGAGATTTTCTGACGCTAAAACTAGCGATAGCTTGGCGACACAACGAGCCTTCGCCTGTCGTACATGAATTTCTCAAAGCGCTTAAAACAATCCAGTAGGAAAGCTGAATTCAATCATGAGCATTGCTCCTCTTATATTCATCGTGCCGCAGAATGATTGTGCAATGTTGTAAGTAAGTCAATTACAATACTGCTAGATCTTTGAAACAGCGACGGGTTAACTCTAGTCGCGCGGCTGGATTTTTTTCATTCCGAATATCGATGTTAGTAGCGAAAAAGTAAACATTCTCTCCTTTCTCTAAATAACCCACATACCATCCGATCTTTGGTATCACATCATCTGCAACACCGACCCATCCTGTCTTTCCCGTGATGGTATAGTCTGGTGTTTTCTCCATTATCATGATGTCTTTGACAATTGACAGCGATCGCTTAGAGAATGGCAGATCATTCTTGTATAGGCGACGGAGAAACTGAATTTGCTGTTGAGGTGTAATTCGCAGTTTTCCCTGTAACCAGAACTGATCAATGTCGTCACTACTACCAATTGTTTGGTTGCCGTAGCCGACTTTGCTCACCCATTGTTGCATTCGATCGTGCCCAACTCGGCGAGCCAAAACTTGGTAAAACCAGATAGCCGAAAGCTTGATTGCCTCTCTCATATTCAAGTCCCGGTTCCATGCCGGAATCTTTCTTGACACTCCATCCCACGTTAAAATAGCAAGCTCATCCGAAATAACTCCGGTTTCTAGCGCAATTAGCGAGTTGAGAATCTTAAAGGTTGACGCAGGTAAAAAAGCGGTTGTATTGCGTTGTGGATTATGTTGAAAGATACGATCGCTTTTCGAGTCGTAGATCACGATTGAACCCTCAACCCCCAATTCTTGGAAGTGTCGTCCAAAATCAACAGTTTGAGCAACGCTGACGACGGGTAAAGTCTCAATCTTTGTTTTTGGCAGAGTGAGTGCGGGTGGTATTGTTTGAAATAGAGCAAAAACAATGCAGCTCAACGAAACAAGCGTGATGCTGGTAAAACGAATGACTCTGTTCATAGTCCTCCACAAGCTAGTGACTCCTCTGCCAGGCTTGAAATACACTCACTAACGCTTGGATTCCGGAGCTTAAAATGCAATTGGCTATCTTCCTCAATGCCAGAAAAATGAGTATGCCATCGTCACGAAAGCTGGTAGCTGCTTGACAAGTGCTCAGGGTAACTTACGGATTCAGGATTCCAAAAATCAAAAGAAACTACAAACTTCTGGTCGGATTAGCTCAATTGCACAACGGGCTGATCTTCGACCAGGGTGCGAGAAGTCAGTAAGTCTTCGACCGTCATGCGAAGAAAGCGCTGATCGTCTACTTGAAACTGGACTTTGATGCGATCGCTCCCCGGCATTCCCAAAGGTTCTAATTCAGCGATGCTGCGAGATCCGTCTCGATCGTTGAGCGGCTGTACCTGAGTTTGACTGCTGGCTAGACTGCGCGTGACCAGGCGATCGCCATCAAAATAAACTTCTGTCTGCGTGGTTTCTGTCCCCAATTCTCCGACGACTAGCTCAATGCTGGGCTGTCGCTCTAGAGAGGCCCCCAACACCAGTTCGACAGGGCTTTCCATTGGGTAGGGCTGTCCCGCTTTGATCAAAGGATGCCAGTTGTGACAGTTGTTGCGCCGATCCCAATAGCGAACGCCGTACCCATGATAGAGAAAGTCTTTGATTTGAATTCCCTGGCTGAGTTGAAGGGCACCCTGCGCGATCGCTTCAAAGGGTTTTTCACAGCGAATTTTTGCCACCTCAAAATACTGACGCACCCAGCTTTGAACGGAGGGAATTTGCACCGTTCCGCCCACCAACAGCACCGCATCAATGTCACTTACACTCAACCCCTGCCGTTTTGCCTGCTGAAGCACCTGATTCATCGCGTCGTCGAGCTTGTCAAAAAACTGATGGTCAGTGAGAATTTGCTCAAACTGCGATCGACTCAGCGATAGGTCATAGCTCTCAAAGGTTTCGTCGTTAAAGTAGACTTCTTGCGCTTGCGTTTGTAGCGAGAGTTGAATTTTGAGGCGTTCGGCTAGACGAGTCGTGAGAGGGGTCGCGGCTAATCCTTGGGTCTGGGTGAAGTGATCGACAAGCCAGTGATCGATGTCTGAGCCGCCTAAATTTTGTCCCGCTTTGGCTAACACTCTCGCCACTTTGGGCCGTTGTCCCGATCGTTCTGCAAATGATTTTTGTCCCCACTTGAGAATAAATCCCAACGGTTTTGCTTGTGTTTGGGGGTCTAGCTGTACGAGTGAAAGATCCAGCGTTCCGCCGCCAAAATCGATGACGAGCAGCGTTTGGCGGTTGCTCAATCCATATCCCAAAGCTGCGGCCGTCGGCTCATCTAGCATTCTCACCTGATCGATTTCTAGCGACTGACAAACGCGCCCCAACCAGAGACGATACGCTTCAAAACTGTCTACCGGAACGGTGAAAACCAGCGATTCAGACACCTCCGGATCGGTGATTTTTAATTGACGAATGACCTGCGTCAAAAACCACTCGCCCACCTGCTCAAAACTCACTGTCTGACCATCCAATTCGGGTAAAAATCCTTGAATATTGGAGCCAATGCCTCGTTTGAAATTGCGAAAAAACCGCGAATCACTGGAGAGATCGAGGGCCCGATCGCGCACCTGTTGCCCCACCAAAACCTTACCCTCCGCCGCATTTTCGACATAAACCAGGCTCGGAATCAACGGGGGACTCTGCCCCATCCGCAGCGAAACGCCGGACAAAGAGAGGGTTTCTGGCTGCTGGGTGGCACGATTCCAGCGAGTGATGACGGTGTTACTCGTTCCAAAGTCAATGGCATAGGTCATCGGTCGTGAGATGCGCTAAGGGGACTAAATTTTTGTTTCAAGATCGTACCAAAAGAGCGCAGCATCCTGAATTCTCCTAGGGAAATGTCTTCTCGATCGTGTCGCTTTTTTGCTGAGTTCGGGTTAGTTTGCTCCTGTTTTTTGACCTACCAATCAGTGCGTCTGCTGATATTTTTAGCAACTTCTTAACAAGCTTTCCGGCTCAAAGTTCATTTGTGGTGAAGAATTTAAGCAACCAATCAACGCTACAATCGCTCCGTAGTTTCTCAGTGCATTTTCGGTGCATTCATCGTGCAAAGTAGAACAAAGTCCTCTAAAGTCATTTGTCGGAGTGGCCTTTTTTAAGAGAATTAGTGTCACCCTTGACTGCTAATTTTCGACGATTACCGTAAAAATGGAGCTTATCTGCATTCAATTTATCAGCATTGTTGGTTCGATCGCTTCGTGTCTAAAAATCCCTGATGTGACGATGGCTATATGACTGTTGAAGAAGCCTTGGCTCTTTTGGATAAATTATTGGCTCCCAATCGCTTGAGTACGATTCAAGAACTTGTGTTTCGGCAATGTTGGGAAGGGCTGACTTATCAACAAATTGCAGAAGCCGCTGGCTACGATGCTGACTATGTGCGGGTGATTGGGTCGCGGCTGTGGCAGTCCTTGTCCGAAGTGCTGGGGGAGCGCACTAGCAAAAATAATCTGCGATCGGTTCTACGTCAGCATGTTTCGGGTCAAGTCAGTCAGTCTGAGCCGCCCTACACCGATGATTTTCCGGGCAGTCCTTTGCGCTTAGATGCTCCGTTTTACATTGCGCGACCCCCGATGGAAGAGCAGGCTTATGCAGAAATTCTCAAACCGGGTGCCTTGATTCGGATTCGGGCCCCCGAAAAATGGGGCAAAACGTCTCTAATGAATCGAATTTTGTCTCAAGCGATCGACCAAAACTATGCAGTGGTGCGGTTAAACTTTCAGCAGGCAGATAGCGAAATTTTGGCGGATCTCGATCGCTTGCTGCGCTGGTTTTGTACCAACATTACTCAACAACTTCAGCTAGAGCCGAGATTAGATGATTATTGGGTAACTGATCTGGGCAGTAAAGTCAGTTGTGCAACTTATTTGCAGGGATACATTTTCACCAAGGTGACCAGCCCGCTCGTGATTGCGATGGATGATGTGCAACGACTGTTTGAGTATCCGGCGATCGCTCAAGATTTTCTTCCTTTATTGCGGGTTTGGCATGAAGAAGCAAAAAATTTGGCGAGTTGGGCCAGACTGCGATTGCTGGTCGTTTATTCTACAGAAGTTTACATTCCGCTGAGTTTTCATCAGTCTCCATTTAATGTCGGATTGCCGCTTCGGTTACAAAAATTTAGTCTTGCCCAGGCTCAAGAGTTTGCACTTCTATATGGCTTTGATCAGGGTGAAATGCAAAACTTGACTCGGCTATGGCTGATGGTCAACGGGCATCCTTATCTATTGCATTTGGCATTTTATTGCATGAGTCTGGGTGAGTTTAGTATTGAAGCGTTGTTAGAAGATGTCTCTACTCAAACTGGAATTTATAGCGATCATTTACGGGGGTATCTCGCCATTCTACAAAGCCGTCCTATGTTAGCCGCCGCTTTTCGATCGGTCATTCTCTCAGCCGATCCGGTAGAAATTGACGCGATCGCGGCCTACAAATTAGAGAGTATGGGATTAGTTAATTTGTCGGGCAATCAAGCAATGGCTAGCTGTGATTTATATCAGCGATATTTCCGCGATCGTTTGGATCAGTTCTAAGGGAGAACTTTGATGATCTGTTCCCCCTTTGGGGGTAATCCGCTTTGCGATGAGGGATGGAGGGATGAGGGATGATTTGCGAATTCCACGCATTGAGTTTTAAGGGATTTGTTGATCATTAATCTACCAATGTAGGGCTATCGCATTGTAAGGCTCTCAGCAGAATCCAGTTTTAGCGGGTACTTTATTTCCGCGCTAGTCCCTAAGTTTTAATCATTTCTCCTCACTCTTCACTCTTCACTTGTCCCCTCTTTAGTTCATGCCGTCGCAGGCGTGGCGATCGCTCTCTCGCACAGGCATTTGTAAATAGGTTGAAACCTGCTGACAGGCAGTTGAAAGCAAGCGATCGGACTTAACATTTTGGGCATTGACACCTTGAGAGAGCAGTGCCGCAACGCGAGATTTGAGAGCGTCATGACCGTCGATTTTTTGCAGCAACCGTTCTGCTTTGATGGCCTGCACCAGGGCTTCGGGTTTGCGATTTAGCGCGTACAAACTTTCAGAAGACAGAACGATCGCTTCGACTTCAGACAAGACCGATCGCTGAGAGGCTTGAAAAGCAGTTATTCCTAACAATGTCGAGATCACAAATGCAACGCTAACCATTGCTAAAAGAATGCGCTGTTGAGTGGCTTGTTTGCTGACTTGAGTGAGACGTTGAATTGCTTGATCGTGCTGGCTGCTGGTTGCTAAAAATCGGATATCTGCATCGCTCAAAGATTTTCCCTCGGCCCACTGTTGGGCCGTTTGTAGGGCTGATCCCTGAAGTAGATAGGTCGCATCACTTGTTTTAAGCCATTCCTGAATCGCAGTGGCGTAGGGGCGCTGTTGTAAAAGCTGATGTCTGACCCATTGTTGATCAAAGATTGTTTTGTAAATCAGATTGCGAATTACTAAATCATCATTTTGTTGAACGATGAGTCCAGAAAGTAATAATTCTATTTGTTCTTTGCTGTTGTCTAGTTTGATCTTACCCTGTTGTAAAATCTTTTCGTACTGACGAAGTAACTGGATTGAGAATTGTTCGTTTTTGAGTAAGCGATCGCGAATCGTTCTTAAATGGATTGGTTCATCCTGGGTTTCCCAGTGGTTGAGAATGTGTTGGTGAACGATCGTGCTGATCAGGTCTGAGGGTGTGACGTGAATGGCTGACTGATCCGATTTGGACACCGACTGATGAATTAATCGACAAAGTTTTTGAGTCAAGAAGGGTTGTCCGTTTGTCCATTTAAACACCTCTGCCAGCGTTGCTCGTCCATCTGCAACCATTCCTTCTAGACCTTGCGCCAGAGCTAATGTATCCTCAAACTGCAAGTCAGTCAGCGCGATCGCCTGACCCAAATTAAATGGCGTGCGAGTGTGATCGCGAATCAAATCAGCCGGGGTCGCCACTCCAAACAAAGCCACGGTTAAGCGACGGTATTCTGTCCGTTCTGCCCGATGATTGTAGAACGATCGCAGCAGCGCAAAAAAATCGTCGAGCGAAAAGTTTAATTGCAAAACGCTGTCGATTTCATCAATAAAGATAAAAATCTTGTCTCCAGACACCTGCGCCAACAGCACCTCTTCCACAAAGCGACTAAACTGCTGTACCGGAGACAGTCCGGACTGTGCCTGCCACCAGTCATTAAAGTTGACACTTGCTAATAGATCAAATCCTCGCCAGAGTTCTGCGGCGACTCCTTTGTACCATTGCTGAGGCGTGACGGTTTCGCTGCCAACATTTGTCAAGTCGATCGACACACAGCGAAAGCCCGCTTGCTCTAATCGCGATCGCGTCCGCACCCGCAGGCTAGACTTGCCCATCTGACGCGCATTCAGCACATAGCAAAAGTTGCCCGCCAGCAGCGATTCAAACAGATCTTCATCCGCCTGCCGCATAACATAGCTGGGCGCATCTGCACTGAGACTGCCCCCGACTTGATAGCTATAAACGGCTGGTGCAGACTGTCGAATTGCTCGCTCTGTCTGGTGTCGAGTCAGCGCAACTTCGATCGTCGCCCGCAGATTTTGCGTCTCGATCGGTTTGACCAGATAGCCAAAAGGCTGCACCGTCTTCACTAATTGAAGCGTTGTCTCGTCTGCATGAGCCGTGAGAAACACCACAGGCAGATCAAACTGCGATCGCATCACAGCCGCCGTCGAGACCCCATCCATTGACCCTTTGAGGCGAATATCCATCAAAACCAGGTCGGGTGAGTTTTCAGCCACTTTTTCGAGGGCATCTGGGGCCCGATCGACGATCGCCACCACTTCATAGCCCAATTGCACCAATCGCTGTTTGATATCCAATGCGATCAAACGCTCGTCTTCTACAATCAAAATTTTTGGAGCCATTGGTCACAAATGGTTAACAGTTGGCAGTTTGCACGGAATGACTTGATCGCTAACCGCTCCAACGCAGTACCGGAACTGGAAACACAATTTGGAAAGCTGTGCCGTTTTCTCGATTGACAATCAGCCTGCCTTCTAGCTGCTCAGTCAGCGCACAGACAACCTGTAGCCCAAGCGAATCGGTATTGTGTACATCGACTGCGATCGGCATTCCGACACCGTTGTCTTGCACGGTTAGCATATATTGCTGATCAGAAGAGTCATCAAGTTGACGATCGGGGTGAGCATCAGAATAGGGAGAAAACTGAATTGTAATTTCACCGAGGCGATCTTTTTGAAACGCATACTTAATCGCATTAGAAACCAGTTCGTTAATCATTAACCCACAGGGAATTGCAATATCAATATCTAACTCAACGGCCACTACATCAACCTTAAACTGAATACGAGAAGGATTGGTGCACAACGACTGAAACAAGCTGGCAGCCAGGTTTTTCACATAGGTTGAGAAGTTAATTTTTGCCAGATTGTTGGCTCGATAAAGCTGCTCATGAATCAGCGCCATTACTTTAATTCGCTGCTGACTTTCTTGAAACGGCTCTAGAATTTGAGGATCATGAATCGCGCTGGCTTGCAGATTGAGCAAACTGGACACTAGCTGCATATTGTTTTTAACTCGATGGTGAATTTCTTGCAGCAAAACTTCTTTTTCGCGCAACGACGATCGCAGCCGCGCTTCTGCAAACTGACGATCGCCCAATTCAATCTGCACCTGTTGATAAAGGTCGGCTTGCTGAATGGCGATCGAGAGTTGGTCAGCAATCTGTTGCAGCAGTTCGATTTCTCCTGGCTGCCACTGGCGCGGTTTGCACTGATGAGCCACCAGCAGTCCCCATAGCGCCTCTTTTTGCACGATCGGCACCACCAACCTGGCCCGCACTCCTAACGCTTTCAAAAAGTTTGTCAGATCAGGCGAAACGGACTCTTGCTCCAGATCATTTAAAACATGAATCTGCCCCTGAAGGTAGGCGGGATGGCGCTCAATCGGCAGAAACTTAGGTGGGTAAACCCTGTCTAGAATAGAGGTACAGTCCGCCACCGCCTCTGAGATAGCTGCGATCTGTCCGTCTGCAAAAATCCGATAAATCAACACCCGATCGGCATACACCACCTGTTGAATCTCATTCACCGTTCTGTGTAAAATCTCTTTGAGATCTAGAGACGCTCGAATCCGCTCAGTGATTGATGAAATGAGTCGTTCGCGTTCTACTTGTTGTTGAAGCGCAATCTCAGACTGTTTGCGAGTGGTCGTGTCAATACTCATTCCCACCATTTTGATAGCCTGCCCCTGCTCGTTGTAGATATATGCGCCTCGTGACTGACACCAGTGGATCGTGCCATCTTGCCAAATGATGCGAAACTCTGCCTCAAAGAGTGATCGCTGCTCTAGCGCCAATTGGTGTGCTCGATCGATCTGATGAAAGTCGTCAGGATGGACACAATTTTGGAACAGTTCATAGGTGGGAGAGGCGATAATTTTGCCGCCATTGTGATCAAAAACGTTTCCCTGACCGTCGTTATAAACGTCAAACATGGCATAGATTTCGGGTGACCAATACTCGACGTTGGTGACCAGATCCCATTCCCAGGTGCCAATGCGAGCCGCCGAAATCGCCAATTGGAGTTGAGCCGATCGCTCCTGAACCCGATCTTCCAATTCTTGATTAAGCTGTTGTAGCTCAGACTCGACCCGCTTGCGGTCTGCCAGATCTTGTTGGGTCTGCTGATAGAGATTGGCTTGCTGAATGGCGATCGCTAACTGGTCAGCAACGGTTTGGGCGAGGTCGGCTTGCTCGTCCGTCCAGGCATGGCTGCGTTGAGTTTTAGAGCTGAGACTACCCCAGAGGACTCCCCCCACGACTAGCGGCACCAGCAGCCACGCCCCTGGCACTTTTTGGGCAACTTCTCGATTGATCTCGTCGTCGATTTGGTCTGTATCAGACACCCGCACGACTTCAAATCGCCGCAACTGATCGGCTAAGGGATTGCCCACATCTGGTATTTCTAGCCCGATCGTATTCAAGACATCTGGCGACTTACGATATTCAGCTACATGTCGCCAGCACTGTCGCTCTGGAAAATACTGCACCAGTACCGTCCGTTCGGCGTTGAGAAGCTGTGCAATTTCGGCAGTCGCGGCCGCAAAAATAGTCGGCAAATCAAGAGACTGACGAATCGTTTGCACCACTCGATTTAAGGCCTGCGATCGCTGTGCTTGCTGTTGAGTTTGGCAATAGAGTTGACTTTGTTGAATCGCAATGCCGACCTGATTGGCAAGCTGCTGAAGGAGTTCGGTTTCAAACGCTGACCACTGACGCGGACGATCGCACTGATGAGCAATCAACAATCCCCAGAGCTGATCGGCTTGCAGCACAGGCACGACGAGATTGGATCGCACATCAAACTGCTGCAAAAACTCAACGTGACAGGGCTGAATGTCGGCGGCTGTAATATCGGCAATGCTGCTAATGCGCCCCTGGCGATAGCGCTGTATATAGTTTGGAAAACAGGGATCAGAGATCTCTTCACCCAGCGTGACGCGCCAGCCCGCAACGACAGCTTCTTCGACAACCTTACCGGAACCGTTGGGCAACAGTTGATAGAGCAACACGCGATCGGCATTGAGAATCCGCTGTACCTCTGTGACCGTCGTTCTCAAAATCTCTTCAAGCTGGAGCGACTGACGAATTTTTTGGGTAACTTCTGCAAAAAGCTGCGATCGCTGAATCTGTTGTCGCAGGGCTGCTTCAATCTGTTTCCGTTCGCTGATATCGACTTCAACCGCTGTGACAATCCAGCAATCCTGTTCGTGATCTCTGCGTGAGGTCAAATGGGTCGAAATCCAGCGGATACTTCCATCTTGATGACGAAACCGATACTCAAAGCTGGCGGCGCGTTCGGCTAGAATATGGTCAAATCCTGGTTGCAGTACAGTCTCCCAATCTTCTGGCCAGACATTTGCCGTCCACAAGGTTTGATCAGCCAGCAACTCTTGAGCCGTGTAGCCAAAAATAATCTCACAGCCCGCCGACCAGTAATCATATTGCCAGGTGCGATCGGCAAACACTCGCAGACTGGTAATCGAGGCGACAGCACTATCTAAGACGTGACTCAGTTGAGCCTGAGAAGCCCGCAAATGAGACTCTAGCTGTTGTCGTACGTCAATTTCGGCGGCTAATTCTTGCTCGCGGCGGTTGAGTTTTTCAGTGCGTTCTGCAACTCGCTGTTCTAGTTCGGCGTTGAGGGTGAGCGTTTGCGCTTCTGCCTGCTTGAGGCGAGTAATGTCGATCGCGGTTCCCAAAATTTGCTGAGGAATGCCTTCAGCGTCATGACCAAACACACAGTTACGGCTACAGAGCCAGCGCCATTCGCCGTTTGCGTGCTTCATCCGATACTCGGTTTCAAAAAATCCTCCATCTTTTGTAGTCAACAATTGTTTTAGCCCGATCGCCACCTGCACAAAATCATCTGGATGAATCAGCAACTCAAACAACTGAGATCCCATCGCTTGAATCTCTGGCGACGAGTAGCCCAGAATGTCGCTAATGCGCTGATTGACATAAAGATTTCGACATTCTTTCTCATCGTAGAGATATAGAATTGCCGCCGTTGCTTCGGCCATTTGCTCAAACATCGCCATTCTCATTGGGGTGTGAGACAGATATAGGACGGGTCAGGTCGCCCCCAACAAGAACTCTGGAAGTCGTGAGACAGGCGATCGGGCGAGCGCAAAGAGCATTAATTTGAGTCGATGTACTTTTTCCAGAGTTGAGCGAGATTTTCGACCTGACTGCGCTTTTCTGGAATGATACAGTACATATGCCGGGGTCGGCCGCGCCCTTCAAGTCTTTGCCAATAAGCGGTGACAACTTGCTCTTGTTCGAGCGATCGAATACAGCGATACAGTACGGTGTCAGACAGGCGATAGTTGGGATAACGCTGCTCCAGCGACTTCATCAACTCAGAGCCATACGAATCTCCCTGAAGCAAGACAGAAAGCACATAGCAGGTGGCTAACTCTGGATTGAGATAGGTGGGCGGCGGGCAGTTAAAGAATTGATAAATATCTTCGAGTTGCATCGTAAATCCTCACTGGAACACAACAAGTCATTGATCTGAGTGAAAAGTAAAACCCAAACGCGAACGGACGGTAATCATGAGTAGGAATGCCAGCCATAACAGTTTGAAATGCTATAGCCGGCCGCTTTCGTGCTCTAATGACTAACCAAGAACACGGTGTATAAACAATGTTGAGAAGTTTTAATACACCCGTTTTCTTAACCAATAGACTACATGGAGCAATACTTTTGTGTCTGTGAGAAAAAGTAAGTTGTTTCATCACATAACTTCAAAATCTACGGATTAGAGGCTTGTTGAAGGCAGATTTTCACCCGTTTTGTAATCCTTATTCACAGGTTAATCAACTTTGCTGTCGAAATTCGTCATTTTCGATCGTATTCTCATAGGCTGAAAGCAGACAGAATCCAGTTAAGCGGGCAGTGTCTCCAAAACCAGTGATTTTGACTTAAAAAACAAACCACAGCGAGGTATGAACCATGTCTGAGCATCATGCCGCTAAATTCTTTAAATCTGTAAAACAAGACCAAGCACTTAAAGCAAGACAGCAAGCGACGAGTGACCCCAAGGCTTTTATTCAGATGGCTGCCGATCGGGGCTACTATTTCAGCGAAGATGCCTTAGAAAGTCAACTCGATCGCTTGTCTGAAGATGAGTTAGCTGCTCTGTTTAATCCTGGGGTGGGCGGTCGTCAGCGATTGGTGCCCCGGTAGGATAAGGGATGAGGGATGAGGGATGAAAAAATCTGTTGGCTCAGGGTGTTAATGTCCCTCTCTCTATCCTTAAAATAATTACTTTAGACAATTAACGTTGAATAGCTTCTTTATCTGTTTTCCGGTTTCTTTACCAACGCTTCATCTAGTTCTCGTTAAGATCAATTCTCACAAGCTGGTGTATTGAGGTCAGCAAGATGAGAAGAACGATCGTGCGGATGTTGTTTGTGTTGGCGATGATGCTGGCGGTGGTGCCGTCTTGCGCGGCGAATTATGCGGCGGCTCCGGTGGGCAAAGCAGATTACTATGTTGCGGCTAATGGCTCCGATCAGGGAAAGGGCACTCAAGCGGCTCCCTGGCGATCGGTGAATAAAGCGTTGTCTTCTGTGCCGCCTAATCAAGGGAAAACAATTCTTGTGGGGGCTGGAACCTTTGACCTGGGGGGCGATGTAGCGGTGCCGTCGGGCATTCATCTCAAAGGGTCAGGGGTCAATCGCACCACAATTCAAGGCGGGTTGAAGATATTTAAGACGAAGAATGTGACGATCGACCAGCTTAAACTGGATGGCAAGCGTCAGGCTTATCGGCTGGCCCTATGGATTTTGGATGCCGATCGACTGAGTTTGCATGATCTGATCATCAATGGCTATCGAGAGGATGCACTGTCGATCCAACGGGCGAAAAATGGCGAAATCTACAACATCGTCATGACGGACAATTCCTATAATCGTTGGGTCGCTGGAGGCGGCGGCAAACAAACCGCAACGATGACGATCGCTGACCTGACTGATTTTAAGATTCATGATCTTGACATTGATAGTCGGGCGCGCGGCGGATCGGGCATTGTTTCCTATAGCGATCAGTGGAACAAAGATCGACCCTGGGAAGGCCCCAATGCCCTTCTCAAAAACGTCAAGTTTTATAATCTGGATATTAAAGTCGATCACTGGCACGCCTATGGAAGTGGTTCGTCTCCACAACTAACGTTTGAACTGTGGCATCAGACTTGTCAGAACTGCGAACTCTCTAATTCAAAGTTTAATAGTACGATTTCACTGGTGACTCCTGATACAACTAAGCTGCGGGTGCATCACAATCTTTGGAGTAGTGTTGACAATCCGTTTTATGCTTGCGAAGCGGATAGCGATAACTTGGAATTTGATCATAACTATGTGCGCGGGGGAATCTATCCGATCGCAATGTTTGGCCCTGGAAAGAAGAATCTCACGGTGCATCACAACATTTTTGAGAAGACAGGTGGCCCGACGCTGGTCGTGCATTTTTTGGGTCGAATGCCCAATTTCAAGTTCTACAACAACACCGTTTACGCAGACTCTAAGACGCGATTGTTCTACTATGAGAAGGGAGAAACTCCGGATCAAGAGATTCGCAACAACATTTTCTATAACTCGGTCAGGAATGCAGGGGATGTGTTGAATGCAAAAGTTGGTGTGCGAAACAATTTGTTCTACAACATTAAACCTGTGGGAACTAATGCCATGAGCTTTGACCCTCAACTCGCCCGGACTGGCAATCAACCGACACTCTACTTTCGACCTAGAAACAAGCGCGTCACAGATCTGGGAGCCATCAAGATCGATACACCAGGACAAACGATCGGTCAATAAATCCACGTCAATGTAAATTCGACGAAGTTCTTCGCTTTAGTTGCAGAGTTGGGTTGCTTCCTAAACTCCCGAATTCTGCTTATCATTACCAAGACCTCCTGAGAGGAAGTTTCAAAAGTCTTTTGTTGTAAGGATAGAGACTCGGAGATCCCCGCTGCCTCCCTTAAAAAGACATCAGTTCGATAAACTTTTTCGCTTCGTTGCCAGGGAATTCGCCCCCTAAATCCCCCATTCTGAGGGACTTTGAATCAGCATAATTTCTTTGAACTCTGGAACTTTCTCTGGGTCAAAGTCCCCCAGCATGGGGGATTTAGCGATTATCTTGAATGTCAAGCCGGA